>NZ_JAKMAY010000270.1:0-7823 GCF_022015835.1 Streptomyces sp. ICN903
GTCCCCGCCGTCCCCGCCGTCCCGGCGGAGGTCTCAGCGCAGCACCGCCTCCAGGAAGTCGCTGCCCAGCCGCGCCACGACGGTGACGTCCAGGCGGTGCTGCACGTACCGCCCGTGCCGGCGCGTCGTCAGCAGGCCCGCGTTCCGCAGCACCTTCAGGTGCCGGGAGACCTCCGGAGCGGTGATCCCCAGCCCGCTCGCCAGCTCGCCCGTGGTGTACGGGGCGCGGGCCAGGCTGCGGCACAGCCGGACCCGCACCGGGTGGGCCAGGGCCTCCAGCCGGCGCTCCATCACCTCCACCGAGTCCGGGCCCGCGCGCAGCTCGCGCGAGGCGACCGGGTACTCGATCACCGGCCGCCAGCCGGGGGCGTGCAGCACCACCAGATGCGGCCAGCCGAAGGCGGTGGGCACCAGGGTCACCCCCGGCCCGACCGCCGGATCCACCGCCGTCGTCCGGCTCTGCGCCAGCTTGTCGACGACCAGGCGCCGCCCGCCGCCGTCCTCCTCCACGGCGATCGCGGGGGACGCGGCGGCCAGCGCCTCGACCAGTCCCTTGTGCCGCAGCAGGTCCGTCTTGTGCCGGGCGTCGGCGGCGAGCTGCCCGCGCACCCGCTGCCAGGTGTCGGCGAAGAACGCCCGGTCGCAGTCCTCCAGCAGCCGCCGTATCCAGGCCCGCACGGCGGGCGGGTCCGCCAGCAGGTGCCGTACGAAGTCGAGCTGCCCCGGCCCGCGCGCGGCGGCCCGCTCCAGGGCCCGCCGCCGGGCCTCCTCGTCGACCAGCGGGGACGGTCCGCCCTCGCTGTAGTCGGCGGAGCAGTTGATCTCCAGCGCGGCCCGGACGTACCGCTCGTCGTCCATCGCGTCGACGTGGTCCAGCTCCTCGGCGAGCGTGGCGCCGGGCCGGGGACGGCTGGGCAGCAGGATGTCGGAGCGGGTGGAGCGCCACAGGATGTCCGCCTCGGAGAGCCGCCCGGCGAGGTCCGGCTCCAGCCCGGCGAGCGTCGTGGTCGTCCAGCCGTGCAGCCCGGGGTGGTGCGAGGGCTCGGAGAGGGCGTGCAGGGCGGCGCTGAGCTCCGCCAGCGGGGAGGGGGAGAAGACGAAGTGCTCGTCGGGCAGGCCGGTGATGTCGATGACCACGCTCATGCGGCCATCCTGCCCGTTGGTGGCCGCCCCGGGCCGTCGATTGACGGCCGGGGTCAATCCGCGTGCCCGGCCGCCGCGGACGGGCGCAGCGTGAGGGCATGAGCCTCCAAGCCGAGTACGCACTCGCCCAGTACCGCGCCGCCGCGCAGGGGCAGGAGCCGCCGCCCCTGCCCGGCCTGACCGACCCGCGCGCCGCCCGGGAGTTCCGGGACGCGATCCTGGACGCCCGGACCGGCCGCCGCCCCGCCGTACCGCTCCTTACGCGCCTGCGCCGCGCGCTGCCGCCCCGGCGCAGGCGCGAGCCCTGCTGAACCGGCCGTCGGCCGACGGGGCGCAGAACCCGGGCACCGCCCCCGTCCCGCCCCGCGGGCGGGCGGGACGGGGGACCGGCGAGTCCGCGTAGCATGGCGGTAATCGTCCGGTACCGGGTCTGCGGACTGGAACGGAAGGCCGAAACCACGTGAACCAACCCCCCTCCGGCGCCGCCGGGGACCGTCCCGCGCGCCTGACCGTCGGCGTCGTCGGCGCGGGCCGCGTCGGCCCCGCCCTGGCCGCGGCCCTCGCCCTGGCCGGGCACCGCCCGGTGGCCGCCTCCGGCGTCTCCGACGCCTCCCGCCGCCGGGCGGAGGCCCTGCTGCCTGGGGTGCCGCTGGTGGAGCCCGCCGAGGTCCTGGCCCGCGCCGACCTCGTCCTGCTCACCGTCCCCGACGACGCACTGCCCGGCCTGGCCGCGGGCCTGGCCGAGACCGGCGCCGTACGCCCCGGCCAGCTCCTGGCGCACGCCTCGGGCCGCTACGGCACCGCCGTCCTCGACCCCGCCACCCGGGCCGGGGCCCTGCCGCTGGCGCTGCACCCGGTGATGACGTTCACCGGCACACCCGTGGACGTGCAGCGGCTGGCGGGCTGCTCCTTCGGCGTCACCGCGCCCGAGGAGCTGCGGCTGGCCGCCGAGGCGCTGGTCATCGAGATGGGCGGGGAGCCCGAGTGGATCGCCGAGGAGGCCCGCCCGCTCTACCACGCGGCCCTGGCCCTCGGCGCCAACCACCTGGTCACCCTGGTCGCCCAGGCCATGGAGCTGCTGCGCACCGCCGGGGTCGGCGCACCCGACCGGATGCTCGGCCCGCTGCTCGGCGCGGCCCTGGACAACGCCCTGCGCTCCGGCGACGCCGCGCTGACCGGCCCGGTCGCCCGGGGCGACGCCGGCACGGTCGCCGCCCACATCACCGAGCTGCGCCGCCACGCCCCGCAGACGGTGGCGGGCTACCTCGCGATGGCCCGCACCACCGCCGACCGGGCCCTGGCCGGCGGACTGCTCAGGCCGGAACTGGCCGAGGACCTGCTGGAGGTCCTCTCCGACGGGGACACCCGGTGACCGGACCGACCGCCGACCACAGGAGCCCAGCCGTGCCCGCGCCCGCACCCACACCCGTGCCCGTCCTGCACACCGCCGCCGAGCTGCGCGCCCTGCCGCGCCGGGGGCGGCGGGCGGTGGTGATGACGATGGGCGCCCTGCACGAGGGCCACGCGGCCCTGGTCCGCGCCGCCCGCGAGAAGGCCGGGCCCGAGGGGCAGGTGGTGGTCACCGTCTTCGTCAACCCGCTGCAGTTCGGCGCGGGCGAGGACCTGGACCGCTACCCGCGCACCCTGGACGCGGACGTCGTGGTGGCCGCGGGCGCGGGCGCCGACGCCGTCTTCGCGCCGCCGGTGGAGGAGGTCTACCCCGGCGGGGAGCCGGAGGTGAGGATCGGCGCGGGCCCGATGGGCGAGCGCCTGGAGGGCGCCAGCCGCCCCGGCCACTTCGACGGGATGCTCACCGTCGTCGCCAAACTGCTCCACCTCACCACCCCCGACCTGGCGCTCTACGGGGAGAAGGACGCCCAGCAGCTCGCCCTGATCACCCGGATGGTCCGCGACCTGAACTTCCCCGTGGAGATCGAGGGCGTGCCCACCGTGCGCGAACCCGACGGGCTGGCCCTCTCCAGCCGCAACCGCTACCTGTCGGACGCCGAGCGCACCACCGCCCTGGCCCTCTCGCGCGCCCTGTTCGCCGGACGCGACGCGGTGGCCGCGGGCGGGGCGGGTCCGCGCGAGGTGCGCCAGGCCGCCGAGGCCGTACTGGCGCAGGCCGGGCGGGCCCGGCCGCCGCTGGAGCTGGACTACCTGGCGCTGGTGGACCCGGCGCACTTCACGGAGGTTCCGGCGGAGCCCGGCGCGTACGAGGGCGAGGCCGTGCTCGCGGTGGCGGCGCGGGTGGGCACCACACGACTGATCGACAACGTCCGGCTGCGCCTCGGACGCCCCGGAGGGGTTCGGTGAACGGGATGACAGGCCTGAGGCTGGACGCGCCGCGCTCCGGCTGGGCCATCGCGGCGGACGTGGTGGTGGTCGGCTCCGGAGTGGCCGGCCTGACCGCCGCACTGCGCTGCGCGGCCTCCGGCCGGAAGACGGTGATCGTCACCAAGGCCCGGCTGGACGCCGGCTCCACGCGCTGGGCGCAGGGCGGGATCGCCGCCGCGCTCGGCGAGGGCGACACCCCGGGCCAGCACCTGGACGACACCCTGGTCGCCGGCGCGGGCCTGTGCGACGAGGGGGCGGTGCGCACCCTGGTCACCGAGGGGCCGGACGCGGTACGGCGGCTGATCGGCGCCGGGGCGCGGTTCGACACCTCCGCCGAGACCGGCGAGATCGCCCTGACCCGTGAGGGCGGCCACCACCGCCGCCGCATCGCCCACGCGGGCGGCGACGCTACCGGCGCGGAGATATCCCGCGCCCTGGTGGCGGCCGTACGCGACGCCGGGATAGAGACGGTGGAGAACGCCCTCGTCCTGGACCTGCTCAAGGACGCCGGCGGGCACGCCGCGGGCGTCTCCCTCCATGTGATGGACGAGGGGCGGCACGACGGGGTGGGCGCCGTCCACGCCCCGGCCGTGGTGCTGGCCACCGGCGGAATGGGCCAGGTGTTCTCCGCCACCACCAACCCGGCGGTCTCCACCGGCGACGGCGTCGCGCTGGCGCTGCGGGCCGGCGCGGAGGTCTCCGACCTGGAGTTCGTCCAGTTCCACCCGACCGTGCTCTACCTGGGCCCGGACAGCGAGGGCCAGCAGCCGCTGGTGTCGGAGGCCGTGCGCGGCGAGGGCGCGTACCTCGTCGACGCGGACGGCGAGCGCTTCATGGCCGGGCAGCACGAGCTGGCCGAGCTGGCCCCGCGCGACATCGTCGCCAAGGGCATCATGCGGCGGATGCGCGAGCGGGGCGCCGACTGCATGTACCTGGACGCCCGGCACTTCGGCGCACGAATGTGGAGCGAGCGGTTCCCCACCATCCTCGCCGCCTGCCGCGCCCACGGCATCGACCCGGTCACCGAGCCGGTCCCGGTCGCGCCCGCCGCGCACTACGCCTCCGGCGGAGTGCGCACCGACCTGGCGGGCCGCACCACCGTGCCCGGCCTGTACGCCTGCGGCGAGGTCGCCTGCACGGGTGTGCACGGTGCCAACCGGCTGGCCTCCAACTCCCTGCTGGAGGGCCTGGTCTTCGCCGAGCGGATCGCCGCCGACATCGCCCGCACCCCCGCGCGCGTCCCGGTGCCCGCCGAACCCGGCGACCCGGCGGGCACGCGGACCGTTCCGCTGCCGCCGGCCGAGGCGCGGTACGCGATCCAGCGCACCATGACCGCCGGGGCCGGGGTGCTGCGCTCGGCGGACAGCCTGGCGCGGGCCGCGCGGGAGCTGGCGGCGCTGTCCCCGGACGGGACCGGGGACAGGGCGGGCAACAGCGCCGGCGGCAGGGCCGGCAAGCCGGCCGAGCCCGGGGTCGAGACCTGGGAGGCGGCCAACCTCCACCTCGTCGCCGGTGTCCTGGTCGCCGCCGCCCTGCGCCGTACCGAGACCCGCGGCTGCCACTGGCGCGAGGACCATCCCGAACGGGACGACGAGACCTGGCGCCGGCACCTGGTCGTCGCCCTGCGCCCCACGGCAGAGGGCTCCGAGCTCGTCGTCCGTACGACCGACTCGACGGCGTTTCCCCCGGTCATGGACGGGGGGACGCCGTGAGCGCCGCACGCGCGGCCACCGGGCCGCGGAAGACAGGCAGAGCCGCGCCGCTGTGCCGCGTGGGCGGAGAAGCTCACAAGGAGACCGTGAGCGTCGCGCGCGCGGCCACCGACCTGTTGTTGACGACGATGCCTGCGCCGTTGTGCCGCGTGGGCGGAGAAGCTCACAAGGAGATGCAGTGACCAGCCCCACGCCCGACGAACTTCCGCTGCTCCAGATCGGTTTCGGCCGTCCCGGCGAGGCGGTGAACGGCACCGGCGGGGGCTGCGGCGACGCCTGCGGCTGCGGCGGTGCGGACGACGGACCCGACCTGGACCCGCTGGAGTGCGGCCTGGACCCGGACCTGGCCGCGCTGCTCGCGGACGCCGGCCTGGACCCGGTGCAGGTCGAGGACATCGCGCACATGGCGATCGAGGAGGACCTCGACCAGGGCGTGGACGTCACCACCGTCGCGACCATCCCCGAGGACGCCGTCGCCACCGCCGACTTCACCGCCCGGGAGGCGGGCACCGTCGCCGGGCTGCGGATCGCCGAGGCGGTGCTGTCGGTGGTCTGCACCGAGGAGTTCGAGGTCGAGCGGCACGTCGAGGACGGCGACCGCGTCGAGGCGGGACAGCGGCTGCTGTCGGTGCGCGCCCGCACCCGCGACCTGCTCACCGGTGAGCGCAGCGCGCTCAACATCCTGTGCCGGCTGTCCGGTGTCGCCACCGCGACCCGCGCCTGGGCCGACGTGCTCCAGGGCACCGGCGCGGCCGTCCGCGACACCCGCAAGACCACTCCGGGGCTGCGCGCCCTGGAGAAGTACGCGGTGCGCTGCGGCGGCGGGGTCAACCACCGGATGTCGCTGTCGGACGCCGCGCTGATCAAGGACAACCATGTGATCGCCGCGGGCGGGGTGGCCGAGGCGTTCAAGCGGGTGCGCGAGGAGTTCCCCGGCGTGCCGATCGAGGTGGAGGTGGACCGGCTGGACCAGATCGAGCCCGTCCTCGCCGAGGGCGCCGACCTGATCCTGCTGGACAACTTCACCCCCGAGCAGACGGCCGAGGCGGTCGCGCTGGTCGCCGGCCGGGCGAAGCTGGAGTCCTCCGGCCGCCTCACCCTGGCGAACGCCCGCGCGTACGCGGACACCGGCGTGGACTACCTGGCGGTCGGAGCGCTCACCCACTCCTCCCCGATCCTCGACATCGGCCTTGACCTGCGTGACGAGGCCCGCGGCGGCGCGGGCGGACAGGAGCGCGACTGATGCTGCTCACGATCGACGTCGGCAACACCCACACCGTCCTCGGCCTCTTCGACGGTGACGAGATCGTCGAGCACTGGCGGATCTCCACCGAGGCCCGCCGCACCGCCGACGAGTGGGCCGTCCTCCTCCAGGGGCTGATGGGCATGCACCCGCTGCTCGGCGAGGACCTGGGCGACGGCATCGACGGAATCGCCATCTGCTCCACCGTCCCCTCCGTCCTGCACGAGCTGCGCGAGGTGACGCGCCGCCACTACGGCGACATCCCCTCCGTCCTCGTGGAGCCGGGTGTGAAGACCGGGATGCCGGTCGTCACGGACAACCCCAAGGAGGTCGGCGCGGACCGGATCATCAACGCGGTGGCCGCGGTGGAGCTGTACGGCGGACCGTGCGTCGTCGTGGACTTCGGCACCGCCACCACCTTCGACGCGGTCTCCGCCCGGGGCGAGTACACCGGCGGCGCCATCGCCCCGGGCATCGAGATCTCGGTGGAGGCGCTCGGCGTACGCGGTGCGCAGCTGCGCAAGATCGAGCTGGCCAGGCCGCGCAGCGTCATCGGCAAGAACACCGTCGAGGCGATGCAGTCCGGCATCCTCTACGGCTTCGCCGGGCAGGTGGACGGCGTGGTGGAGCGGATGGCACGCGAACTGGCCGACGACCCGGACGACGTGACCGTCATCGCCACCGGAGGCCTGGCCCCGATGGTGCTGGGCGAGGCCGCGGGGATCGACGAGCACGAGCCGTGGCTGACGCTGATCGGGCTGCGCCTGGTCTACGAGCGGAACATGACACGGGGCTGAGCACAGGACCGTCCCCGGGCGCGGTACCGGGCACGAGGGCCGGGCGCGGGCGGGGACACAACAGAGCGGCGATATGTCCGTTCCGTGGGCTTCTGTCGTAGTGTCGCCGTATGCCCACGCCCTATGGTTCCCGAGGCGCCATGGTCCTCGGTCCGGACGAGCTGCGCGTCCTGCGCAGCGCGCTCGCCCTCGTCCTCCGCCCCGTCCGCGTCCAGCCGTCCGGGCGTGCCGGCGGACGGTGTCCGGAGGGGGCGGCGGAGGAGCGTGCCGAGGCGGTGCGCGCGTGCCTGCGGCTGGCCGACGCGCTGGACGAGGCGAGCCGTGAGGCGGACCGGCTGAGGGCCTTCCTGGCGGCGGACCTCGACCGCTACCGTGCCGCGCTGCCGGGCTCGGCCCCGGGGTACCTCGCACGGCTGGAGGAGGCCGTGGCGCTGGGCTGCAAGCCGGGCGCGGAGGACCTGAGGGCGCTGCGCGGACTGTGCGGCCACGGGGCCGGCGAGGCGGAGGCGAGGCGCAGTGCCGCGCTGCTGCGGCGCTGCGGCCGGCCTGCGGCCGTACCGCGCCCGGCCCCCACCCCGGCCGATGTCCTCC
>NZ_JAKMAY010000271.1:0-7783 GCF_022015835.1 Streptomyces sp. ICN903
GGCCCCGGTCCGGCCGCCGCGCCCGGCGCACCCCGCCCAGCACACCCCGCCCAGCACACCGCACGTCCATCACGCCACGTCACGACACGTCTCACCACGGGAGATACGCACATCATGTCCGCTGCCGCCCCTACGGTGATCACCCCGGAGCCGCTTCCGGGCACCACCGGCCCCCTCCGGGTGCTGGTATCCAGCGTCTCCTCCGACTCCCACACCTGGAACCTGGTCTTCCTCCAGCTCCTGATCGAGGAGTACGGCCACCGCGTCACCAACATCGGCGCCTGCGTCCCGGAAGACCTCCTGATCGCCGAGTGCCGGCGCCACCGCCCCGACATGGTGGTCATCAGCAGCGTCAACGGGCACGGGCACCTCGACGGCCGCCGCCTCATCGCCCGGCTGCGCGCCGAGCCCGACCTGGCCGACCTGCCCGTGGTCATCGGGGGCAAGCTCGGCACGCGCGGGGCCGAGGGCGGCAGCCACGTCCGGGCGCTGGTCGAGGCGGGGTTCGACGCGGTCTTCGAGGACTCCGTGAGCATCGGCGAGTTCCGCCGCTACCTCGCCGCGCCCGACGCCCGCACCCTGCGCGGACCGGCCCCCGCGGCCCTGGCCCTGTGAGCGCAGCCGTCGGGCGCACCGGCCCCACCGGCTCGTTCGCCGCCGCGGTGGCCGCGGCGCACTCGGCCGGTGAGCTGGTGGTCCAGCCGCGCATGGGGTTCCCGACCGTGGAGCAGATGGGCTTCGGCCTCGGCGCCGTCCGCGGCGCCCGCGCCCGCACGGTGGGCACCATCACCCTGGACAGCTACACCCGGGTCGGCGACCACGCCTCCGCCGCGCGGGCCCTGGAGAGGGGCGAGGACCTCAACGGCTTCCCCATCGTCGCCCACGGGGGCCGAACGACCCGCGAGATGATCGCGGCGGCCGGCGCCGGGGACTTCGCGATCCAGGTGCGCCACGGCTCCCCGCTGCCCCTGGGCATCGTCCGCGCCCTGATCGACGCCGGCCTCGACGCCACCGAGGGCGGGCCGGTCTCCTACTGCCTGCCCTACAGCCGCACCCCGCTGGCCGAGGCCGTCGAAGCCTGGGCCCGCAGCTGCGAGATCCTGGCCGAGCGGGTGCCCGGCGCGCACCTGGAGAGCTTCGGCGGCTGCATGCTCGGGCAGTTGTGCCCGCCGAGCCTGCTGGTGGCCCTGTCCGTGCTGGAGGGGATCTTCTTCCGCCGGCACGGCCTGCGCAGCGTCTCGCTCAGCTACGCCCAGCAGACCAGCTTCCCCCAGGACGTGGCGGCGCTGGCCGCGCTGCGCCGGCTGGCCGGGGAGTACCTGGGGGACACCGACTGGCACGTGGTGCTCTACACCTACATGGGCGTCTTCCCCCGCACCGTCCCCGGCGCCCTGGCCCTGCTGCGCGAGAGCGCGCGCCTGGCCGCGCTCACCGGCACCGAGCGGCTCATCGTCAAGACGTCGGCCGAGGCGCACCGCATCCCCACCGTCGAGGACAACGTCCACGCCCTGGAGACGGCCGGGGAGGCGGCCCGCACCGCGACCGCCTCCCCGGCCGACCGGCCCGAGGAGGGCGAGGCGGAGCAACTCCTGGGCGAGGCACGGGACATGGTGGAGGCCGTCCTGGAGCTCCACTCCGACATCGACCGCGCGCTCCCGGCCGCGTTCGCCCGCGGTTACCTCGACGTCCCCTACTGCCTGCACGCCGACAACGCCCAGCTCGCCCGCAGCCACATCGACCGGCGCGGCCGGCTGCGGTGGTCGTCGGCCGGCCGCATGCCCGTCCGGGACGTGCCCGGCGGCACGGCGGCCTCGGTCGGCGCCGAGGAACTGCTCGGAATGCTCTCGCACGTGCAGAACACCTTCGACCGCGCGGCGCTGGACCCCGCGGCGTCGCGCGATCCCCTGCCGGCCGCGGGCCGGACCCGACAGGAAGCGAAGTGAGGACAGTGACCAGACTCTCCAACGACGATCCGCGACCGCTCACCGTCGCGGTGATCGGCACCGGCCCGCGCGGACTGTCCGTGCTGGAGCGGCTCGCCGTCCGGCTGCGGGAGGAGCCCGCACCGCGCCGCAGGCTGCGCGTCTACGCCGTCGACGCGGTGGAGGTCGGGGCCGGCCGGGTGTGGCGCACCGACCAGCAGGACTGGTTCACCATGAACACCGTCGTCGGCCAGGTGACCATGTACTCCGGGGAGCCCGACGGCGGCCCCGCCCGGCCCGGCGCGGGCCCCAGCCTGGGCCAGTGGATAGCCGAGCGCGCCCGCACCCACGGCGAGGAGCCCCTCGGGCCCAACGACTACGCCTCCCGGCTGCGCTACGGGCAGTACCTGCGCTCGGTCTACGACACGATCGCCGAGCACCTGCCCGGGGAGGCCGAGCTGGTCCCGGTGCACGACCGGATCGTGAGGGTGCGCCCGCGCCCCGAGGGGGGATACCACCTGGAGCGCGAGGGCGACCCCGCGCCGCTCGGGGTCGACCGGCTCGTCCTGGCCACCGGGCACCCCCGCAACGAGCCCGACGACTTCGAGCGGGAGATGCTCGGCTTCGCCGCCGGCCGCCCCGGCGTCCACTACCTGTGCGGCGACTCCGCCGCCGACCTCGACCTGGACCCGGCCACCATCCCGCCGGGCACGACCGTGGGCGTCCTGGGCATGGGGCTGTCCTTCTACGACGTGATGGTCGCCCTCACCCTCGGCCGCGGCGGCGCCTTCACCACCCTGCCCGACGGCTCCATGCGCTACCGGCCCAGCGGACGCGAGCCGCACATCGTCGCCGGCTCCCGCAGCGGACTGCCGATCCCGGCGCGCGGAAGGAACCAGAAGGAGCCCCACCACAGCCACCGCGCGCTCTTCCTCACCCCGCACGCCGTCGAGCAGGCGCGCAAGCGGCGCCTGGCGGAGACCGGCAGCCCCCGCCTGGACTTCGACGAGGACGTGCTGCCCCTGCTCCTGCGGGAACTCGACCACGTCTACTGGACGGCCCACGTCACCGCCCGCGAGGGGAAGGAGGCGGGCGAGAGGTTCGCCGAGCGCCACGCCTCCGTGCTGCTGACCGGCGGCGACCCGGCCGAGTTGCTGCGCGAGGCGGGGCTCGGCGAGACCCCCGCCCTGGACCTGCGGAAACTGGCCCGCCCCTTCGGCGACCGGCACTTCCGCGACCCGCGGGCCTTCCGCGCCGAACTCCTGGACGTCATGCGGTGGGACCTGTCCGAGGCCGACCTGGGCAACGGCGAGGGCCCGCTCAAGGCCGCCCTGGACGTCCTGCGCGACATCCGCAACGTGGTCCGGGAGGCGGTCGACTACGGCGGGCTGCGCCCCTCCTCCCACCAGGAGGCGTTCCTGCGCCGCTTCCTGCCGGTCAACGCCCTGCTGTCGGCCGGGCCTCCCCGGTACCGGGTCCGGCAGCTGGTGGCGCTCATCGAGGCCGGCGTCGTCGAGGTCGCAGGCCCGGCCACCACCTACACCGCCGACGAGGAGGCCGGCGGCTTCCGCGTCGCCTCCCCGCGGGTGCCCGGTTCCGCCCGGATCGCGCAGGTGCTGATCGACGCCCGCATCCCCGTCCCCCACCTGCGCCGCGACACCTCCCCCCTGGTCCGGGGGCTGCTGGCCGACGGGCTGGTCTCGGAGTACGTGGTCGAGGACTCCGTCCACGGGGAGCGGTTCGAGTCCGGCGGGCTGGCCGTCACCCGCGCCCCGTTCCATGTCGTGGACGCCGGCGGACGGGTCCGCACCGACCTGTACGCGCTGGGCATCCCCACCGAGCACACCCGCTGGTTCACCCAGGTCGGCAGCAGCCGCCCGGGGATGCGCACCCTGTTCTACCGGGACGCCGACGCCATCGCCGCGGACCTGCTCGCCGGCGGCCCGCCGCAGGACCGCCCCGCCGGACGGGCGCTGGTCGGCGCCGCCTCGGGCGCACCGGCCGAAGGGGGGCGGGCGTGACGTTCAGCGCGCCGGGGCTGCTGTTCAAGCAGGCCCGCGACACCCTCCTGCGGCACCGGGAGGACCTGGAGGCCGCCCGCCGGGAGTTCGCCTGGCCCCGGCCGGAGACCTTCAACTGGGCACTGGACTGGTTCGACCCGATGGCGCGGGACAACCACCGCCCCGCCCTGCGGGTGGTCGGCGAGGGGGAGGACGCCGAGCTGTCCTTCGCGCAGCTCTCCCGGCGCTCGGACCAGGTGGCCAACTGGCTGCGCGAGCAGGGCGTGCGCCGCGGCGATCCGGTGCTGGTGGTGCTGGACAACCGGCCCGCCCTGTGGGAGACGGTGCTGGCCTCGATCAAGCTCGGCGCGGTGGTGGTGCCCACCTACGTCACGGCCTCGCCGGCCGAACTCGCCGACCGCCTCGACCGCGCCGGGATCCGGCACGTGGTGGCGGAGGCCGCCCTGGCCTCCCGGTTCGAGGGCCTGCCCGGGCGGTGGAGCAGGATCGCGGTGGGCGGCGAGCCCGCGGGCTGGACCGGCTACCGGCACTCCCGCTCCGCGCCGGAGGACTTCCGGCCGGATGCCGCTACCCCCGCCGGCGACCCGCTGTTCTGCTACTTCACCTCGGGCACGACCTCGCTGCCGAAGATGGTCCTCCACACCCACCTGAGCTATCCCGTGGGCCACCTCTCGGGCATGTACTGGAACGGCCTGCGGCCCGGCGACGTCCACCTCAACATCTCGGCGCCGGGCTGGGCCAAGCATGCCTGGAGCTCCTTCTTCGTCCCCTGGAACGCCGAGGCCCAGGTCGTCGCCCTGGCGGCCGGGCACAGCGGTCCCGAGCGCGTGCTGGAGGTACTGCGCGGCCGGGGGGTGACCTCGTTCTGCGCGCCGCCCAGCGTGTGGCGGGCGCTCGTGCGGCACGGCGTCGGGCCGCGCCCGCCCGCGCTGCGCGAGGCCACCAGCGCCGGGGAGCCGCTGGACCCGGAGGTCTTCCGCACGGTGCGGGAGGCCTGGGGCGTCGGCGTCCGCGACGGCTACGGCCAGACCGAGACCACCGGGCAGCTGGGCACCCCGCCCGGGCGCGCCCCGGTGCCGGGCCGCATGGGCTGGCCGATGCCCGGCTACCGGGCCGTCGTCGTCCACCCCGAGACGGGCGACCGGCTGCCCCCGGGGGAGACCGGCGAGCTCTGCGTGGACCTGGCGGACCGGCCCGTCGGCGTGATGGCCGGGTACGCGGGCGACGAGCGGCGTACGGCGGCCGCCTTCGCCGGCGGCCTGTACCACACCGGCGACCTGGTGGTGGAGGCGGAGGACGGGAGCTTCGGCTACGTCAGCCGGGCCGACGACATGTTCAAGTCCTTCGACCACCGCATCTCCCCGCTGGAGCTGGAGCGCGTGCTGCTGCACCACCCCGCGGTCGCCGACGCGGCCGTCGTGCCCCACCCCCACCCGATCGGGCAGTGGGTGGCCAAGGCGTTCGTGGTCCCCGCGACCCTCCACTGCGGCGACCGGTCCATGGCGCAGGCCCTCTTCGAGCACCTCGACAGGGAGCTGCCCCCGCAGAAGCAGGTGCACCTGATCGCCTTCGCCGACCGGCTGCCGCGCACCGCCTCGGGGAAGGTCCGCCGGGCCGAACTGCGCGAGCGCACCGGGACCGCCGACTTCCGGCGGGAGCGTCCCGGCGCGGTGACCGCGGCGGGATGAGCCGGGAGCGGGCCGGGGCCGTCCGGCGCGGGCCGGGCGGCTCCCGGCGCGGCGTCCCGGTACGACACCTCAGCACGAGCCCATACGACGGAGAGAGCATGGACACTTCCGCGCCGGCCGGCACCGCCGCCCTCATCGCACGCGTCGCCGCCGCTCAGGAGGGGCTGCGGGCCACGGTGGCCTCGCTCGGCGACGCGGGCCTGGCCGCGGCCTCGGCGCTGCCCGGCTGGACCCGGGGCCACGTCTGCGCCCATGTGGCGCGCAACGCCGACGGGATGCGCAACCTCCTGACCTGGGCGCAGACCGGCGTCCCCCGCCCGATGTACGCCGACGGCGGAGCCCGCGAGGCCGACATCGAACGGGACGCGCACCGCCCGGCCGCCGCGCACCTGGCGGACCTGGCCCGCTCCGGGGACGGGTTCGTCGAACACGCCCGGCGGCTGGACGGCGAGGCGTGGGCGGCCGAGGTCGTCCTGCGCAACGGCGACCGGATGCCGGCCCGCATGCTGCCAGGGCACCGGCTGCGCGAGGTGCTGATCCACCACGTGGACCTGGCGGCCGGGTACTCACCGGCCGACTGGCCCGAGGAGGAGGCGCGGTTCCTGCTGGACTCCCTGGCCTCGGCCTGGTCCGGCCGCGGTGACTGCCCACCTCTGGAACTGCGCGCCTCGGACACCGGGCAGCGGCTCGCCACGGGGGCCGGCCCCGGCTCCCCGGTGCGGGTGGACGGTCCCGCCCACGCGCTCGCGGCCTGGCTGGCGGGCCGCGGCCGGGGCGGCGGACTGCGGTGCTCCCGCGGCGAGGTCCCCGCGCTGCCCGCCTGGATGTGACCGGCCGGGAAGGCCGCGGCGGTCCACGGCGGCCCGCACCGGGCGTCCCGGTGCGGGCCGCCGTCCTCGCGCCCGGAGTTCCCGCTACCGGCCCTCGCGGCGGTGGGTGCGCGCGTAGTGCCGTGAGGCCTTGGCGCGGTTGCCGCAGCCGGACATGGAGCACCAGCGGCGGGTGCCGTTCCTGGAGACGTCGTAGAAGTGCAGGACGCACTCGTCGTTGGCGCACGCCCGGATGCGGTCGGGGGCGGTGCCCACCAGGCGCAGGTAGTCGTCGGCGGCCAGCCAGGCGGCCAGCCAGGCCGGATCGTCGGTCTCGGCCCGTTCGACCGGGCCCTCGGGGCCCAGGCTGCGCAGGACGCGCCCCCGCGCCAGGACGGCGTTGAGCCCTTCCCTGGCGCGTCCGTCGCCGGGGTCGGTGACGACGGCCTGAAGCGCCTCGCGGGCGCTGAGGGCGGCCGTCAGGGCGGCCGGTGTGGCGCCGGCCCTCTCCAGCAGGCCGTGGCCGGCCAGCCACACGCCGAACCCGTCGAGGTCCTCCAGCAGATCGTGCCGGATCCCGCCGTCGACCCACCGGGTGTTGAGCAGGTCCAGGCTGAGCGGTTCGCCCAGGAGGGGTCTGGGGTCGGGGCCGGACGCCCCGGACGGAGGACCCGTGTCTCCCGCGTCGACACCCATACGAGCTCCTTCCGTCGGCTGTTCGCCACCCAGCCTAACCGGCTATCGCCCGATAGGGAGTTGCACCCTCCAAACCTAACCACTAAAGTCCAGATCAACGGTTAGTCCGGGATGGCCCCGGGCGCCGCGTTGGAGGTATTCCGTCATGTCCGCAACCGCCGCTCCCGCCGCCCTGCAGACCGGGCACATCGGTCTGAACGTCACCGACCTGGACCGTTCGCTGGACTTCTACCGCAAGGTCTTCGGCTTCGAGGTCCAGGGAGAGGGCCGCGAGTCCGGCCGCGCCTTCGCCTTCCTCGGCCGCGAGGGCCGCCTCATGGTGACCCTGTGGCAGCAGAGCGAGGGCGCGTTCGCTCCCGGCGTGCCCGGCCTGCACCACCTGTCCTTCCAGGTGGAGACGGTCGAGGAGGTTCGCTCGGCCGAGGAGGTCCTGCGCAGCCTGGGCGCCGAGTTCAAGTACGACGGCGTCGTCCCCCACGGCGAGGGCGCCGCCTCCGGCGGGATCTTCTTCACCGACCCCGACGGCATCCGGCTGGAGATCTACGCCCCGACCGGCGCCGACTCCGCCGCGGCCCCCGTCGCCTCCGCCCCCACCTGCGGCTTCTTCTGAGCCGCCACCACACGGCCGGGCGGCCGCCGTCCCCCTC
>NZ_JAKMAY010000272.1:0-7734 GCF_022015835.1 Streptomyces sp. ICN903
CCCCCCCCACATACGCAAGTACGCACCACGGAAAGAGAGACCCGGCATGAACACCGGCAGGAACAGCAGACGCATACGCACCACCCTGGCCGCCGGATCGGCCGTCCTCGGCATGGTCGCGCTCAGCGCCTGCGGCGCCGCCGACACCTCCGCCTCCTCCGGCGGCGGCGACACCGTCACCATCGCCGTCCCTTCCTGGGTCGGCGCCGAGGCCAACGCGGCCGTCGCCAAGCACATCCTGGAGGAGGAGCTGGGCGTCAAGGCCAAGCTCCAGCAGATGGACGAGCCGGTCGCCTGGGATGCGCTCGACAGCGGCAAGGTCGACGCGATCCTGGAGGACTGGGGCGGCGTCCCCAAGAAGGAGAAGCGCTACGTCGAGGAGCGCAAGACGGTCGTCGAGGCCGGCGACCTCGGCGTCACCGGCCACATCGGCTGGTTCGTGCCCAAGTACTTCGCGGACGAGAACCCCGACGTCACCGACTGGAAGAACCTCAACAAGTACGCCGACGAACTCAAGACCACCGAGAGCGGCGGCAAGGGCCAGCTCCTGGAGGGCTCGCCGTCGTACACCACCCACGACGACGCGATCATCAAGAACCTCGACCTGGACCTGAAGACGGTCTACGCGGGCAGCGAGGCCGCCCAGATCACCCAGATCAAGAAGTACGTCAAGGAGAAGAAGCCCTTCCTGACGTACTGGTGGACCCCGCAGTGGCTGAACGCCGAGATCGACTTCGTCGAGGTGAAGCTGCCCGAGCACACCGAGGGCTGCGACGCCGACCCGGAGAAGGTCGCCTGCGCCTACCCCGAGACCCCGCTGCAGAAGTACCTCAACGCCGACTTCGCCGAGGACGGCGGCGACGCCGCGCAGTTCCTGAAGAACTTCAACTGGTCGACCGAGCAGCAGAACCAGGTCGCCAAGTGGATCGCCGGCGACGGCATGTCCTCGGAGGACGCGGCGGCCAAGTGGGTCAAGGAGAACAAGTCCACCTGGGAGAAGTGGCTCCCGTAAGGAGCCGGCCGCCCCGCAAGGGGCAGCCCCCACGGCCACGGGCCCGGAACGCGAGGTGCGTTCCGGGCCCGCCGTTCTGTCTGCGGGGAGTATCCGCCGACGGCCCCCGGGCGTTGGCCGTCAGGTTTGGAACGAGCTTCGGTGTCCGTCGCTCTCCCCGCCCGTTCGCTCAATCCCTGTCGGCGACGAACGAGCCCATGCCCGGCCTCGTGGTGATCAAGCCCTCCTCGCGTAGGGCCGCCGTCGCTTTCCGGACCGTGACCCGTGCGACTCCGAACTCCGCTTCGAGCCGGACTTCGGAGATGAGGTGGCGGGGCGGGTACTCGCCGCTGCGGATGCGCCTTCGCACCACATCGGCGATCTGCTCCCACTTCGGCTGGGTCGGGTCGAACTCGAACTCGGTCACTCGCCGAGGGTACGTATCGGCATACACCAGGACATAGAAGCTGACAGCTATAGCTATGAGTAGACAGGGGCATACAGGCCTCCTAAGCTCGGCTACGCAGAGAACCCCCGCGACCGCTGGAACCGGTCCGGGGGCGTGGCCACCAACTACACAGGAGTTGATGACGTGCGCGACCTTATCGCGCGTGCCCTCGGACGGGCACGCCGTCCCGTCCTCGTGCTGCTGCTCGCCCGGCTGCTTCCGGCCAGCGGCCGACACCGCAGAACCCCCACCCCCACCCCTGTCCCGGCGCCCCTGCACCGGACGGGCTCCGCTCGGATCCCGGCTCCGCGCTCGCCGTACAGTCGCGAGCAGGCCCGGCCGCTGGACGGGGCGGACTCGGCGCTGGTGCGGCCGTACTGGGCGGCCCACGAACGGGCGGCCCACGAGCAGGCAGCGCGGCGGCGACGGAGGCGGGTGCTGTGGCTGGCGACCATGGGGCTGGACCTGGACACCCGGAACATCCACGCGGCGGCCGGGGGTGCCCGGTGGTGAACGAGACGGAGTACCGCTCCCCGTCCTGCGTGATCGGCCGGCACGGGCACTGCGCCGACGGCGAACCGCGCGACAGCGGTGTCCCCGGCGTCCGCCACCTGGTGTGCGCCTGCCCGTGCCACCCCGCGCCCGGGGCGCCAGAGCCCGCCGCCGCGCCGACTCCCGGCGCCGGGCGCTGGTACCGGCTGTGCTGGACCGTACGGCCGGAGCAGGACCCGTACCGGCTCCTGCCGCGCGTGCTCCACGGCGTACTGCTCGGGCAGGACGTGCCCGCGATACTGCGCGGGATGCGCGGCTGCCTGGCCCCGCCGGTCTTCCACGACCCGGCCCGCGTCCGGGCCGAGGCGGACACCGGATGCGGCTGGAGGTACGAGACCGCCGCCCTCACCATCCACGCCCGCCGTATCGCCGAACCGGCCGAACCCGCCGACCGCGCGGCCCTGTTCGGCTGCCCGGACCGGAGGGGGTGCCGCGGGTGATGTCCCACCGCACGCGTCGCGGGCGCCTGGAGTCGTGCACCTGGACCACCCTCCTGGTGGCCGTCTCCACCGTGGCCGTGGTCCTCCTCGCCCAGGCCGCCCACCGCGGCTGACCCGCACGGCCCGAGTCACGCCCGCCGGGTGGGGAGGGGACGCCCTCCCCACCCGAGGCGGCCCCTCGGCCAGCGGGTCGACTCAGACCCGTTCCGCCCGCTCCTCCCGTTCGCTGGTGCGGGCGGGAGCGGGACCGGGGGCGGGGCGGCGAAGCAGTTCGGGCAGGACGGTGGCGAGGCCGGTCAGTGCCATGGCGGCGCCCAGCCAGAGGGGCGCGCGCAGACCCCAGGTGTCGATGGCGACGGCTCCGAGGGAGGAGCCGAGGATGACGCCGAGGGTGATGAAGGAGGAGTGGACGGTGTTGACCAGCGGACGGGCGTTTCCGGTGCGCTGGACGCGGGTGACCATGGCCGGGTTCATGGTGACGCCCACCAGGCCGATGCCCGTCATGCAGACGACGGCGGGGACGGGCAGGCCCGCGAGGAGCGCGAAGCCGGTGAGGAAGAGGGCGTTGAGCAGCAGGCCCCAGACCAGGACTGGCAGTGCGTGACGGTCGGCGAGGCGGCCGACGACGGTGTTGCCGACGACGGTGGCGGCTCCGTACGCGATCAGGAGGTAGGGGACGGCCGCGGTGGGGAAGCCGGTGACCTCGGTGAGGATGGGGTTGAAGTAGCTGAAGGCGGAGAAGGTGGCGCCGATGACCAGGGTGCTGGTGCTCAGGGCCAGCCACAACCGTGGGTTTCCGAAGACGCGGATCTCCTGGCGGAGGTCGCCTTCGCCCTCCGCGCGGCCCACGCGGGGCACGCCCGCCAGTGTGGCCAGGGCGGCGGCGAGGGTGAGCGCGGAGATGGCCCAGAACGCGGCGCGCCAGCCGAACCGCTCACCGACCAGGGTGGACAGGGGGAGACCGAGCAGGGTTCCGAGCATGAGGCCGTTCATGACCACCGCGATCGCCCGGCCCCGGATCCCGGGACGGGTGAGCTGCGCGCACAGCGAGACGGTGACACCGAAGAAGGCCTGGGAGGCGACGCCGGTGACGATCCGGGCGGCCAGCATGGTGGAGTAGCCGGTCGCGGTGGCGGCCAGTACGTTGCCGGCCAGGAAGACGGCGAACAGCACCATGAGCGCCCTGCGCGGTGGAACCCTCAGCACCGCGACGGTCAGTAAGGGCCCGCCGATCGCCATGGCCGCCGCGAAGGCGGTGATCAGGTAACCGACCTGCGGGACGGTGGCGTCCAGCCCTTCGGCCAGCTGCGGCATCAGCCCGGCGACCGCGAACTCGCTGGTCACCATGGCGAAGATGCCGAGCGCCAGTACGTACACGGCACGTGGCACGGTCCGACTCCTTCGGACAGACGCTCCGGGGAGCGTTATGGATTGGTCAGTTCAAAACTCGGGCATGCGAACGCGCCGGATCGCGGTGATCGCGCCCCTGCCGGGGGTCAGGGTGTCAGGGCGTCCATGACGACCTCGGCGACGGACTCCAGGGCGGCGCGGTCGGCCCCGCCCTGACCGGAGACCCGCATGCCGCCGATCGCGGCGTCGACGAAGCGGGCCAGTGCTTCCGGAGTCCGTGCGGAGGTGATGCTCCCGTCGCGTCGGCCGGCCTCCATCGCGGCTTGGAGGGCGACCAGTCGCCGGGCGGTGTGGCGCTCCAGGATCCCGGCCACCCGGGCGTCGCGGGCTGCCAGTTCGACGGTGGTGTTCACCGTCAGGCACCCCATGCTGCGACCCTCGGTCCGGTACTCCGTCTCGTTCTCGACGATCCTGGCGAGCAGGTCGCGGACGCGGTCGGCCGCAGTTCGCCCGGGGTTCTCCAGAATCGCCACCTGAGCGCTCGTCATGGTGTCGATGTAGCGGGCCAGGGCGCGTTCGAACAGGTCGTGCTTGCTCCTGAACGTGTTGTAGACGCTGCTGCGGCCCAGGCCGGTGGCTTCGCATAGATCCTGCGTGGAGGTGGCCTCGTAGCCCTTCTCCCAGAAGGTGCGCATCGCCGCGTCCAGGGCCCGTTCCTCGTCGAAGGTCCTCGGTCGGGCCATGACGGGACCGTACCAGTTTTGAATCGGTCGGTTCAATATCCCCGGAGCGCGCGCCGCCCACCACTCAGGACGTGTTCGGCGAGGACTCCGGCGGACGGGTGCGCCTGCGGTGGAAGCAGTTCGGCTCCGACACCGTCCTCCCGGCGGAGGCCCTGTCCGACGGCACCCTGCGGTTCATCTGCCTGACCACGCTCCTGCTCCAGCCGCAGCCTCTGGCGCTGCTGGTCCCGGACGAACCGGAACTCGCCCTGCACCCCGCCGCGATCAGAGTCCTGGCGGAATCGCTCCGGACGGCCTCGGTGTGCAGCCAGGTCCTCCTGGCCACCCAGTCCGTCACGCTGCTCGACGAGTTCGCGCTCGACGAACTCGTCGTCGCCGAACGCCTCAACGGCGCGACGGAACTCCGGCGCCCGGACCCGGAAGAACTGGCCGCCTGGCTCGACGACTACTCGCCGGGCGATCTCTGGCTGAAGAACCTCCTGGGCGGACGCCATGCCTTGACGCCTGGCTGAAGCGGCTCGAATCGGATGGCTCCTGAGCGCTGTCCTGGACGAGGGGACGCCCCCGCCGGACCCTGGTGGACCGGAGCGGTACGGCGGCTTGGGCCGGACTCCACCCGGCCCCTACGTTGGGCGGGTTCCTGGAACGGTCGTCCGCCCCGAGGAGAAGGTCCGTGCCTGTGCGACCGTTTACCTGCGGGATCCCCATGCCCGTTCTCATCCGGCCGCCCACGCCAAGGAGTTCACCATGCCGCGCCGTTCCGTCCTGTCCGCGACCGCCCTCGCGGCCGTCCTGCTCACGGCCGGCTGCGGCGGTGGCGAGGGTCCGAACGGTGCGGAGGAGCCCGTCCCTACGGCCGAGGAGTCCGCGAGCGTCTCCGGCCTCGATGCCTCCTCACCGTCCCCGGAGGCGGGTGACCGTGCCGCGGGATCCCCGCAGGACGCGTCCAGGAAGTCGGGGGAGGGCCGGTGGACGGACGCGTCCGCCGCTCCGGCGCTCAAGGACGTACGGGTGAGCGGCCACGACGCGTACGACCGGGTCAGCTTCGAGTTCGCGGACGGGGTGCCGGACTACTTCGCCGAGTACGTGGACACGCTGCGCCACGGCGGGCTGGGCGAGGAGGTCCGCATCGCCGGCGAGCACCGGCTGAAGATCGTCTTCGTCGGAATCACGCCGCGGAGCACCTTCGAGGACCGGGAAGGCACCCCCGTCATCCGCGAAATACGCGACCTGGGGGTCTTCGAGGGAGAGATGGGCGTAGGGATCGGCGTGGACTCCGAAGGCGGCAGCCGGGCGGGGTTCCGGGTGAAGGCGGACGGGAACCGGATCGTCGTCGACATCGCACACAGTCCGGCGAGCCCGCCGGACTGACACCGGCCGGGGGAGTCGAGGAGGGCGGTCAGTCTAGGCAGAACTCGTTGCCCTCGATGTCCTGCATCACGATGCACGAGTCGTGGCCGTCGTACAGGAGCCGTACGCGTACCGCGCCGAGCGGGACCAGCCGCGCGCACTCGGCCTCGAGCGCGGCCAGGCGCTCCTCGCCCACCAGGCCGGTGCCGACCCGCACGTCGAGGTGCACCCGGTTCTTGGCGGCCTTGCCCTCGGGGACGCGCTGGAAGAACAGCCGCGGGCCCGCACCGGAGGGATCGACGCAGGCGAACCACGAATCCCGCTCCTCGGGCGGCAGCGAGCGGCTGTAGTCGTCCCAGGTGGAGAACCTCTCCGGGGGCGGCGGTACGACGTACCCCAGCACCTGGCACCAGAAGCGGGCGAGGCGCTCGGGTTCCGCGCAGTCGAAGGTGATCTGGACCTGTCTGACCGATGCCATCGGCTCACCGTAAGCAAGGGGACGCTGCTGCTCAACCTGTTTCCGGAGCGAGCATGCCGACGGGCCCTGCGAGCCGCTGACGTGTCGTGCGGCGGGAGGGAACGAGATCCCGGGCGTGACAGGGCCCGGCGTCAGGCCCCCTGGAGCCACGCCCGGAGGCGCTCACCGAGCACGACGTCGTGCGGCAGCGACGCCAGTTCGCGGGCGTCCGCCCCCACGCTCCGCCGCCCGAGGTCGTCGGCGACGGAAGCCCAGTAGTCGGCTGCCATTTGCTCATGGGTCCTGCCGCCGAAGGGCTCGTCCGGCCCGACCACCGTCCGGGCCGTCGTCTCGATGTCCTCGGCCAGGAGCCACTGCCGGAGGCCGGCCGCCCCGCCCGTGCCGTCGCCGGACACGGAGGAGCTCCAGCCCCGGTCGGAGAGCAGCGTCACGGTACGGCCGTCTGTGAGTACGGCTTCGAACCGTGCCGACACCGACAGCCGTCGGGCGTCCGGGGCGGTGTCGTCCAACTCCACGTGGGTGGCGAAGCGGGCCACTGTGGTCACGCCGGTCTCCTCCCGTCCCGCCGGCGCCTTCCGGCGCGCTGTTTCCCGGCCGCCGCCGCGGAAGACGCCGCGACACCGGTTCGCTGTGATCACTCCGGGCGGAGGACCGAGGTGTCGATCTCCAGGCCGAACGGTTCGGGGAGCGTGAACCTCTCGCCGAACAGCACCCGGTGCTCCACCCGGTAGCGGCCGGAGCCGTCCGGCTCGGCGAACACCGTCGCGCTTCCCTCCCCGTCCAGCGGGTCCACCAGCAGGTAGAGCGGTACGCGCGACCTGCCGTAACCCTGCGCCTTGTTCTTGCGGTCGCGCAGGACCGTGGACATCGAGGTGATCTCACCGACGAGCAGCACGTCCTCGGCAGGGACCTGCCATTCCCGGGCGTCGCGCAGCACGGCCGACTCGCACACCAGCAGATCGGGGACGTAGCGCTCGCCGGTCGCGGGGAGGGCGACGGTGGTGGTGTTGGTGACGGACCAGCCGCGTTCTCTGGAGTGATGGGCGAGAAGGTGGTGCAGTTCGCTGTAGATCCAGTTGTGGTGGTTCGTGGGTCTCGGAGGGATGAGGACCTCCTCTCCGATGAGCTCGGCTCGCAGGCCCTCAAACAGCCCGGTCTGCTCGATCCGCGCGTAGGTGTGGAGCATGTCGTACGGTCCCCGGTCGGGCAGCGGCGCCGTCATCACGAGACCTCCCATGGTGGGCCCCCTCTCTGTGGCTGTGCACGTTCGTGCGGACTGCCTGCCTCACGGGGGACGCCACCATCATGCGCCAGGCGAGGGCGCCGGCGCCGGAACCCGTCCCCCGCCGGGGCGGCGATCCGGCGGGGGACGGGACACGGGT
>NZ_JAKMAY010000273.1:0-7723 GCF_022015835.1 Streptomyces sp. ICN903
TCCATGCCCTCCTCCCCCGCCCCGGCCGGCGATGCCGAGGCCCGCGTCGTGGAACTCGTCAACAGCGAGCGCGCCAGGGCCGGATGCGCACCCCTGAAGGTGAACGAGAAGCTGACCGAGGCCGCCCGGGCCCACAGCCAGGACATGGCCGACCACCGGAACATGTCCCACACCGGCTCCGACGGTTCCGGCCCCGGAGACCGGATCGAGCGGGCCGGCTACGAGTGGCGGACCTACGGCGAGAACGTCGCCCACGGCTACCGGACCCCCGAGAGCGTGATGGACGGCTGGATGTCCAGCCCCGGCCACAAGCGCAACATCCTCAACTGCTCCTTCGAGGAGATCGGCGTCGGCCTGGCACAGCCCGGCGACTACTGGACGCAGACCTTCGGCGCCGCCCGATAGGACCGAGCGCACCGGGCCCCTGCCGCCCTCATCCGTACGGCCCTGCGGGCCGCCTCTCCGCCGGGCGGAGAGGCGGCCCGCAGGGCTTCCGGATCACTTGTGGAAGGTGATGTAGCCGTTGCGGTCGGGGTCGGACCCGCTCCTGGTGTAGGAGTGCACGTCCGAGCGGCTGCCGGAGGGCTTGTACAGGTAGATCGTGTCGCGGTCGTTGTTCCAGAGGAAGTTGCAGTTGTCCCGGTAGACCACGTTGTACTTGTCGGAGTCGCTGCCGTGGCCGCCGCGGAGCCGGATGTGGTCGCCGGGCTGGAGGTAGTGGTTCGCCGTGAAGGCGAAGCGGTTGCCGGCGGCGTCCTTGACCACGTACCCCCTGAGGTTGATGGTCGCGGAGGACGAGTAGTTCTTGAGCGTCAGGTACTCCTGGTCGGTGTTCCCGGTGGAGCAGCTGTTGGAGTCCCGGCCGGGTGCGTCGTACTGGATGCCCCGGACCTTCAGCGCCGATCTGTACTCGGCGGCCTGGGCCGGGGATGCGGTGAGGACGGCCAGCGTGCCGACCGCGGCGGCCGCGGCGGTCGCGGCTATGACTGGGCGCTTGCGCAAGGGAGTTCTCCTCCACGTCGTGCGGAAACCGTGCTGCACGTGAAGGACTTGCGAAGAAGCCCGTTGGTTGCACTGTAAACAGGATTTTCAGCCTGCCACCGTCCCGGTACGGGCCGGTACCGTCTCCCCTCACCACCCTTTCGGTGTCACGCCCCGCCCGTTCCGGCGGCGGCACAGGCGGGGTGGCCCCAGCCGTCGGGGTTCTTCGCGATCGTCTCGCCCTTCGCGTACGGCCGGCCGCAGCGGCACCGGCCCGGGAAACGGGCCTTGAGCGGTCTCCCGGAGGAGCGGCCCGAGGCCCCGGACCTCCGCGCCGGCTTCGCCCCCGCCGCGCGGGACCGCCCGCCGGCGGGGGCGGTGCCGGGCTCGGGCGGCGGCAGGTCGTCCCCCGCCGCGGAGCCGGCCGGCCGCTGGGTGCGGGCGCTGTGGCTCGCGGCGCGGTCGGCGGCGTCGTTGAGCCGGTCGCCGTCCACCTGGTGGGCCGGGGTGTAGACGAACTCGACGTCCCGTCCGGCCAGCAGTCCGTCGATGCGCACCACCAGGTCCCGGTTGGCCACCGGTGTTCCGGCCGAGGTCTTCCAGCCCTTGCGGCGCCAGCCCGGCAGCCAGGTGGTGACCGCCTTCATCGCGTACTGGGAGTCCATCCGCACCTGTGCCGGTACGGCCGGGTCCAGGACCTGGAGCAGTCTCTCCAGCGCGGTCAGTTCCGCCACGTTGTTGGTCGCCCGGCCCAGCGGGCCGGCCTCCCACCGCTCCACGTCGCCGTCGGCTCCGGCGATGCCCCATGCCCAGGCCGCGGGCCCGGGGTTTCCCTTCGAGGCGCCGTCGCATGCGGCGATGATCCGTTCCAGCACCCTGCGATCCTGCCATCACCGCACCGCTGCCGCGATCACCGGCCCGGCGTCCGCCTCTCTCCCGGCGATCGCCCGCACCGCCGCCCACGCCGGCGGGCACCGCGCCCACTCCTGCCGGGCGGGGGAGATTCCGGCCACCGGTGCGAACCTCCTGCGCGTGAAGCAGCGTCGGCTGCTGCCGGGCGACCGGCTGCGCACCGTCCGGGCGGCGGGGGCCGCCCGGACGGACTCGTCACCCCCCTGGACCGCGGACCGTACGCATCCTGCGCCGGGCCGGCGACCGTCACGCCCGCCCGCGGAACGCGCCGTCCGGCGGGGCGGGACGGCGGCCCGGGCCGGGAGAGGTGACGGGTCAGGAGAGGTGACCGGCCGCCTGCGGTTTGCGGGCGCGGCGCCGCGCCGCGGGCACCACCAGCGGGGTTCCGGTCTCCGGGTCGTCGATGACCCGGCAGGGCAGGCCGAAGACCTCCTCGACCAGTTCGGCGGTCACGATCCGCTCCGGCGGCCCGGAGGCCACCACCCGCCCGTCGCGCATGGCGATCAGATGGGTGGCGTAGCGGGCGGCGTGGTTGAGGTCGTGGAGGACGGCGACCAGGGTGCGGCCCTCCTCCTGGTGGAGGCGGGCGCACAGGTCCAGGATGTCGATCTGGTGGGCGAGGTCGAGGTAGGTGGTCGGCTCGTCCAGCAGCAGCAGGGGCGTCTGCTGGGCCAGCGCCATGGCGATCCACACCCGCTGCCGCTGCCCGCCGGACAGTTCGTCCACCGAGCGGTCGGCGAGTTCGGCGACACCGGTGGAGGACATCGCCTCCGCCACGACGCGCTCGTCCTCGGCCGACCACTGGCGCAGCAGGCTCTGGTGCGGATAGCGGCCCCGGGAGACCAGTTCGGAGACGGAGATGCCCTCGGGGGCGACGGAGGACTGCGGCAGCAGGCCGAGGGTGCGGGCGACCTGCTTGGCATTGGCCGAGGAGATGTCCCTGCCGTCCAGGAGGACCGCCCCGGCGGCCGGCTTCAGCATCCGCGACAGGGCGCGCAGCAGGGTGGACTTGCCGCAGGCGTTGGGGCCGATGACGACGGTGAAGGAGTGGTCCGGTATCGCGACCGTGAGGTCCTCGGCTATCGTCCGCCGGTCGTAGGCGAGGGTCAGGCCCTCGCCGCTCAGCCTCGTCCCTCCGGCCGCCGGGGCGCCGTGGTCGCGGTGGTTGCCCTGCGTCATCCGTTCTGCTCCGTCCTGAGGGTGTCCGACCGGGGCGGTGTGCTGAGGGGCCTGGGGGTCCTGGAGGTCCCGGACCGCCGCGGGGGTGTTCATATCCGTCCCGCCTTCCGCTGGGTGGCCAGCAGCCACACCAGGTAGCAGCCGCCGAGGAGGCCGGTGACGACGCCCACGGGGATCTGCCGTCCGGTGAAGAGGTTCTGCGCGGCCCAGTCGGCGATCACCAGCACGGCCGCGCCCATGCAGGCGGCGGGCAGCAGGTTGGGGCCGGGCGCGCGGGTGAGGCGCTTGGCGAGCTGGGGCGCGGTGAGCGCGACGAAGGAGACCGGACCGGCGCAGGCCGCGGCGAAGGAGACCAGGACGACGGCGGAACCCAGCGCCGTGATGCGGGCGCGCTCGACGCTCACGCCGAGGGCGTGGGCCGCGTCGTCGCCCATCTCCGTCATCCGCAGGGCCCTCCCGCAGCCCAGAACGGCGACCGGGCCCAGTATCGCCAGGGCGATCAGCAGGGGGGTGAGTTCGGGCCAGCCGCGGCCGTCGAGGCTGCCGGTGATCCACAGGACCGCGCGGGCCGCCTCCATCAGCTTGCCGCGGGTGAGCAGGTAGCCGTTGACGCCGGTGAGCATCGCCAGGACGCCGATGCCGGTGAGCACCAGCCGGTAGCCGTGCATCCCCTGGCGCCAGGCGAGGGCGTGGATGAGCAGTCCGGTCAGGAGCCCTCCGGCGATGGCGCCGCCGGCCAGGGCCGCGCTGCTGCCGCCGGCGAGGACGACGAGCAGCGCGCCGGTGGAGGCGCCCTGGGTGATGCCGAGCATGTCGGGGCTGCCCAGCGGATTGCGCACCACGGACTGGAAGACGGCGCCGGCCAGGCCGAGCGATGCGCCGACGAGGAGGGCGGCGAGCACCCGGGGCAGCCGCAGCTCGTTGACGATGAAGTCCTGGGCGGGGGTGCCGCCGCCGGTGAGCGTGGTCAGCACCTCGGCGGGGCTCATGGGGTAGTCGCCGCTGCCGATGGTGACGACACCGGCGGCCAGGGCCGCGAGCAGGCAGACGGCGGCGGCGATCAGGGCGCGGGGGCGGAAGCGGAGGCTGAGCGCCGGCCCGACGCGGAGGGTCCTCACCCCGGTCCTCGTGCCTGCTCCCGTGCCTGCTCCCGCGGTGGTTCTCGTGGTGGTCCTCACGGCGGTCCTCATGCGGCGGCCACCTTCCGCCGGCGCAGGACGTAGAGGAAGAGGGGGCCGCCGAGGACGGCGGTGACGACGCCCACCTGGAGTTCGCCGGGGCGGCCCAGCAGCCTGCCGAGCACATCGGAGCCGAGCAGCAGCACGGGGGCGAGCACCGCGCAGTACGGCAGCATCCAGCGCAGGTCGGGACCGGTGACCGCGCGGACCAGGTGCGGCACCATCAGCCCGACGAAGACGATGGGGCCGGCGGCGGCGGTGGCCGCACCGCACAGCAGGGTTACGGCGACGATGCCGGCGGCGCGGACCTTCTCCGGCCGGGCGCCCAGGGCGCGGGCCTGGTCGTCGCCGAGCACGAGGGCGTTGAGCGGCCGGGCCAGGGCGAGGGCGACCAGGGTTCCGGTGGCGATGAACGGCAGCACCTGCTCCACGGCGTCCATCCGGGCCGAGGCCAGCGAGCCGACGGTCCAAAAACGCATCCGCTCCAGCGACGCGGCGTCCAGGATCATCGCGGCGCTGACGTAGGAGTACAGGGCGGCGTTGAGCGCCGCGCCGGCCAGCGCCAACCGCGCCGGGGTCGCCCCGCGCCCGCCCCCGACGGCGTAGACGAGGACGGAGACGACCGCCGCGCCGGCCAGGGCGAACCACACGTAGCCGGTGAAGCCGGTCACTCCGAGGAAGGCGATGGCGGTGACCACCGCGGCCGAGGCGCCGGCGTTGATGCCCAGCAGCCCGGGGTCCGCCAGCGGGTTGCGGGTCAGCGCCTGCATCACGCAGCCGGCCAGGCCGAGGGCGAGGCCGACGAGCAGCCCGAGCAGCGTGCGCGGCAGCCGCATCTCGTGCACCACGCTCCAGGTCGCGGAGCCGCTGTCGAAGAGCCCGGACCAGACCTCGCCCGCCGACAGCGGCCGGGCGCCGAAGCCGAGGCTCAGCACCAGCAGGACGAGCAGAAGGGCCACGGCGCCCGCCAGCCCGGCGGAGCGCAGGGCGGTACGGGTTCGCGTCGGCGGCCCCTCGGCGGCGGGGGGCGGCGCCGGCTCCGTTCTCTCCCCCGCGGGGCTCGGTTTGATCAGTGACACGTGCGGACTCCGGTGTGCCGGGGGGAGGTCGGCGACCGCCCCCTTGGGCTCGAACTTTGGTTAGGTTAACCTAACAGCCGCGGCCGGTCGCCTGAACACCTGCCGCATCCTTGTGCGTTTGCTCAGAGAGGCCCAGTCATGTCCTACGCAAGAACCGCCAACCTCTCCCGCCGGGGCATCCTCGCGGCGGGCGGCGCCCTCGGTCTGGGCGCCCTGCTCGCGGCGTGCGGGGACGGCGGTTCGCAGACGTCGGACAAGGCCGCCGGGAAGGACGGCGGCCCCTGGTCGTTCACCGACGACCGCAAGAAGAAGGTCACCGCCGACAAGACCCCCGAGCGCATCGTCGCCTTCACCGGCACCGCCGCCGCCCTGGCCGACTTCGGCCTGAAGGACCGGATCGTGGGCGTCTTCGGCGAGACGCTCCTGGAGGACGGCTCGGCCCACCCGCAGGCCGGCGACCTGGACGTGAAGAAGATCGAGGTCATCGGCAACGCCTGGGGCGAGTTCGACATCGAGAAGTACGCCGCTCTCAACCCCGAACTGCTGGTCACGCACCAGTACGACTCCAGCTCGCTGTGGTACGTGCCGGAGGAGAGCTCGGACAAGATCCTCAAGCTGGCCCCCAGCGTCGCCGTCCAGGTCGCCGAGGTCTCCCTGCTCAAGCCGATCCAGCGCTACGCCGCCCTGGCCGAGTCCCTGGGCGCCGATCTGAAGTCCAAGCAGGTCACCGACGGCAAGGCCCGTTTCGAGGCGGCGGCCGAGAAGCTCCGCAGGGCCGCCAGGGCCAGCGGCGGACTGCGGGTACTGGCCGCCTCCGGCAGCGCGGACTACTTCTACGTCTCCACCCCCGCGCCCGCGGCCGACCTGAAGTACTTCGCCGAGCTGGGCGTCAACTTCGTCATCCCCGAGGACGTCAAGGCCAGCGGCGGCTACTTCGAGAGCCTCAGCTGGGAGAACGCCGGGCAGTACGAGGCCGACCTGATCATCCTGGACAACCGCAGCACCGCCCTGCAGCCCAAGGACCTGAAGTCCAAGCCCACCTGGGAGGCGCTCCCGGCGGTGAAGGCCGGGCAGGTCGCCGAGTGGGACCCAGTGCCGCGCTTCTCCTACCAGGGCGCCGCCCCGCTGATGGAGAACCTCGCCGACGCCATCTCCAAGGCGAAGAAGCTCGGCTGAGTCGGGGCCGGTAAGGCGCCGCGGCGCCTTACCGGCCCCGATCGCACCGCCCCGAGACCGCGCAGGACAGCAACCTCCGAGAAGGAGAGCCCTCAGATGACACCGCGCACCGCCACTCCCGTCGCCCCTCCCGCCGCCTCTTCCGCGGCTCACCGGCTGCCGGCACCCCGTCGCGCTCCCGCCGCCCGGCCGGCCTCGCCGTTCGGTTTCTTCGAAGCCTCGGTCGTGCACACCGCGCGGCTGGGACCGTCCCTGGTCCGGATCACCTTCGGCGGGGAGCGGCTCGGGCGGTTCGCGGGCGGCGGGAGGGACCAGAGCTTCTCGCTCTTCCTGCCGCAGCCCGGCCAGCGCGAGCCCGTCGTCCCGGTGGAGCTGGGCGACGGCTGGTTCGCGGCCTGGCGGGCGATGGACCCGGCGGTGCGCGCGGTCATGCGCTCCTACACCGTGGCCGCGCAGCGTCCGGAGGCGGGCGAGGTGGACGTCGACTTCGTCCTGCACGGCGACACCGGGCCCGCGACCCGCTGGGCGCGGCGCGCCCGGCCGGGCGACCGGGTCCGCCTGCTGGGCCCGGTGACCCCGGAGAACAAGAGCGTCGGCTTCCGTCCTCCCGCCGGCACGGACCGGGTGCTGCTCGCCGCCGACGAGACGGCACTGCCCGCCGTCGCCGGGATCCTGGCCTGGCTGCCGGCCGGCGTCCGGGCGCGGGTGTGGGTGGAGGTGCCCCGGGCCGGGGACGTACGACCGCTGCCCACCGCGGCCGACGCGGAGGTCACCTGGCTGGTCCGGGAGGATCTCCGGCGGCACGGCGCGGTGGTCGACGCCGTGCGCGAGGCCGTGCTGCCCGGGGAGGTGTGGGGCGGCGCGTACGCGTGGCTGGCGGGCGAGGCCGCCGCGGTGCGGGCGCTGCGCCGCCATCTGGTGTCCGAACGGGGCCTGGAGCGCGGCCGGGTGGCCTTCTCCGGGTACTGGCGCCTGGGCGCCTCGGAGGAGGACCTGCGCACCGAGGCGCTCGCCGGCGCCGCCTGACGGGAGGTCAGGCCCGCACGGAGCCCCACGTACCACCCGCGGTACGAGGGGCTCTCGCATGATCAGAGTAAGTTAGGATAGCCTTACCTAAGTTTCCCGCTCCCCCGATTCGGAGGACCCGCGCGTGAGCCCCCAGGGATCCGCCTCCCCTCTCGCTCCTGCCGACACGGCCGCCCCCGCCGGCGCCGACCC
>NZ_JAKMAY010000274.1:0-7707 GCF_022015835.1 Streptomyces sp. ICN903
GCCGCGGCGGTCACGACGACGGCCGCGGCGGATACGGCGGCGGGGGCGGCGGGCGGCGTGGTCTGCCGCGTGCCGCCGTCGCCGGGCTCGTCGTCGCGGGGCTCATCACCGCCGGGCTCGCCGCGGGCGCGGCGCTCAGCGGCGGGGACAAGCCGGCGGAGCAGCCGCAGGCGCGTTCCTCGGCCCCCGCCGAGCCCGAGCCCGAGCAGTCGCCGTCCCCCTCGGCCGATCCGGCCCAGGCCCAGGCCGAGGAGCTGGACAAGCTGCTGGCGGACAGCAACGACAGCCGCAACGCGGTCATCCGGTCGGTCGAGAACATCAAGAAGTGCGAGAAGCTGGGCGAGGCCGCCACCGATCTGCGCGACGCCGCCCGGCAGCGCAACGACCTGGTCACCAGGCTGGGCGAGATCGAGATCGGTGCGCTGCCCAGGCACCAGGAGCTGGCCGACGCGCTCACCGAGGCGTGGAAGGCGTCGGCCGCGGCGGACAACCACTACGCCGCGTGGGCCGACCAGGTCGCGGGCAAGAAGGGCTGCAGGAAGGGGGAGGCCCGGGTCACCGACCGGACCGCCCAGGGCAACAAGGCCAGCGGCGACGCCACGGCGGCCAAGAAGAAGGCGGCCGGACTGTGGAATCCGACCGCCCGTCGGTACGGCCTGCCCGAGAGGCAGTTCAGCCAGCTCTGACGGCGGTGTCGTTCCGCGGGGCCGTCCCCCGGCCGCCGCCCCGGCCGGGACCGTCCCCCGGCCGCCGCCGTGCCGGGTGTGCGCCTCAGCTGCCGTCCGGCACGGTCTCCAGGGTGTCGCGCACATCGACGAAGCCCTCGCGGGCCGGGGTCATCGTGCCCTTCCTGACCTGCTGGAAGGTCACCTTCGCGTTGACCAGCCGCGGGTGGTCGCGCACGGCCAGCATGTCCTCGTAGCGCCAGCTCAGCCGGGGTGTCAGATCCCCGGTGTCCACCGGGGGCATGGTCTCCAGGGCGCGCCGGACGGTCCTGGCGGTGACGGGCCCCTCGGTGTGCTCCAGTGCCGCCCGCAGCACGGTGTAGGCGATCCAGGTGGTCTGGACGCCGGGATCGGCCGCGTCGATCCGGTTGTCGCCGAAGGCGTGCTCGCGGATGACGCTCTTCATCCGCGCCCAGCGGGGATCGGAGGAGACCGGGTACCAGCCGGTGGCGTACGCGCCCTCCCACTGGCTGTCCGGGCCGCCCGTCCGGTCCACGAGCGACTGCTGCACGCTGCCGAGCACCGAGGCGATCCGCACACCGGGACCGCCCTCGCGCAGCCGCCGGAAGGAGTCGAAGAAGGTGTCGGTGCGGCCGCCGAGCACGGCGGTGACGCAGGCCCCTTCCGCTTCGCCGTCCTGCCCGCCGCCCTGTCCGCCCTCCGTGCCGCCGGCCGTCCGGACCCCGTCCCCGGCCCCGTCCTCCGTCAGGCCCACCCCGGCCAGGGCGCGCCTGGCGTGCTCGGTGTAGGCGGAGGCGTCCTCCGGGGCGCGGATGTCGGCCGCCGGGCCCCGGTCGCCGGCGGTGGCCAGACCGGCGTTGAGCAGCCTGGGGAGCTGGTCGCCCGAGACGGTGTCGGGGCGCACGAGCGAGACCCGTTCGCAGTGGTCGGCGAGCTGGTGGCCGCTCCCGGCGAGCAGGGTGGCCTGGCCCCCGTTGACCGGGTACGACAGCGGGCTGGTGAACTCCTCGTCCGTCACGCCGTAGCCGCCGAGGTAGGGGATGCCGGCCGACTCCAGGGCCGTCATGAACGTACGGCCGTGCTGGCTGTACGAGCCGACGACCGCGACGGCCTCCTCGGTGCGGGCGCGGTCGGCGCACCGGGCGGCGCCCACCGAGTTGTTGTGGTCGTTGCAGGTGAGAACACGGAGGGTGCGCCCGTTGATCCCCCCGGTGGCGTTCACCCAGCGTGCATATGCCTGTGCCATAGCCGGCATGCCGGGCATATTGGTTGCCCTGGTCCCCTCCGGGGCCCAAGTCATCACGGTCACGGTGCCCTCGTCGGCCCTCGCGTCACCGGGCAGCATGCCGCAGCCGGTGAGCAGTGAAGCGCAGACCCCCGTTGTGGCGGCGAGAGCGGCCATGGTCCTAGCGGAACGTTTGCTACGCCATGCGGTCATGACCCCGAACGATTCCGCCGCGGCTGTAACGGACGAGTGATGAACAGCCAACGCGGAGCAACGGCGGGGTGAACAGGCGGGGGGTGCGCGGATCCGTCCGGCGCGGAACGTACGATCGACCACCGTGCAGGCACAACAGGGCGAAGGCGAGCAGGGGCGACAGGACCGGCAGGGCCGGCAGGGGCAGGAGAGGTCTTCCCGCCGCGGCGGTCGTTCGAGCACCATGGACGGCATGCCGCCCAAAGACATGCCCTGGTGGCGCTGGCGCAGCAACGTGCGTTCGGCGCTGCACATGCTCTCCGACCCCGTCTTCCAGCGGGAGTGCTGGCTGACGGGCCTGCCCGGGTACGGCGACGTCACGGACGCCGTCTACCGCCTGGTCGAGGACACCTGGCTGGACAACTGGTCCGCGGACAAGTACATCGGCACGATCTTCCGCGACGCCCAGGAGGCCGCGCTCGTCGACGTCGCGGTGCTGCGCGTGCTGCGGATCATGCACCAGGTCGGGGCGGACGCCCCGGTGGCGGCCTATCTGGAGCACCCGGGCTGGCCGGAGGCCGTCCACGCGGCGCGCGACGCCCATGTCCTGCTCTGTGCCAACGACGGCGAGGACCCGGACCGGCCGCCCCACTCGCTGGACGTGCTGGCGGCCATGCTGCGGACCGCCTGACCCGGGGGACCGGCCCCGGCCCCGGCCGCGTTCTCGCACTGCGGGACCGGCCACGGCGTCCGGCCGGGATGTGCCACGCTTGTGCACATGAGCCAGCCGCAGTCCACCGCAGCGCCCGAGAAGCCCGAGCAGTACGTCCTGACGTTGTCGTGCCCGGACAAACAGGGCATCGTGCACGCCGTCTCCAGCTACCTGTTCATGACCGGCTGCAACATCGAGGACAGCCGGCAGTTCGGGGACCACGACACCGGGCTGTTCTTCATGCGGGTGCACTTCAGCGCGGAGGCCCCGGTGACCGTGGAGAAACTGCGGGCGAGCTTCGCCGCGGTGGGCGACTCCTTCCAGATGGACTGGCAGATCCACCGCGCCGACGAGCGGATGCGGGTCGTCCTCATGGTCAGCAGGTTCGGGCACTGCCTGAACGACCTGCTGTTCCGCACGCGCATCGGCGCGCTGCCGATCGAGATCGTGGCCGTGGTCTCCAACCACACCGACTTCGAGGAACTGGTCTCCTCCTACAACATCCCCTTCCACCACATCCCGGTCACCAGGGAGACCAAGCCGCAGGCGGAGGCGCGGCTGCTGGAGATCGTCCGCGAGGAGGGCGTGGAGCTGGTGGTACTGGCCCGCTACATGCAGGTGATCTCGGACGATCTGTGCAAGGAGCTGTCGGGCCGGATCATCAACATCCACCACTCCTTCCTGCCGAGCTTCAAGGGCGCCAAGCCCTACCACCAGGCCCACGCGCGCGGTGTGAAGCTGATCGGGGCCACGGCGCACTACGTCACCGCCGAGCTGGACGAGGGCCCGATCATCGAGCAGGAGGTGGAGCGCGTCGGGCACGAGCTCACCCCCGAGCAGCTCGTGGCGGTCGGCCGGGACGTGGAATGCCAGGCGCTGGCCCGCGCGGTGAAGTGGCACAGCGAGCACCGCGTACTGCTCAACGGCCACCGCACGGTCGTCTTCGACTGACGGGCCCCGGCGCGCCCCGGCGCCCACAACCGGGCACGGTCGGGCGCGATCCGGGCACGGTCGGGCACGGTCACATCCGCGAGAGCGTGGCCACGGCCCACAGAACCTCACCGACGGCCTCGTCGTCGCCCTCCCGGCCCGCGGCCGCCTCCCGCGGCTGTACGTGGCCCGCGGCCAGCCGGCAGAACTCCGTGTCCTCCAGAGCGAGACGGGCCACCGTGTGCTCCGGGGAGGCGAGGGCGGCGGGGGAGTCCAGGGGGACGTACCAGTCGCCGCCGCCCCGGCCTCCGATCTCCAGATGGAGGGTGCGGCCCGGCGCGCCCGCCGCCGTCAGCCGGCGCGGCGGGGCGGCCAGTCCGGCGCGGCGCCGCGCCGCCACGGCCTCCGGGAGCCGCCGGGCGATGAAGTCGACCATGAGGGCCAGGTGTTCGGGCGCGGGCGGCCCGTACGGGTAGTCGACCGCCGTGGCGATGTCCTCCGCGTGGATCCAGCACGCGAAGGCCCGTCCGGCCAGCGCGTCGCGCAGCGGGCGCCGGAACTCGGTGAAGTCCACCGGCAGGGCGGCGTCGTGGGCACGCAGGGCCGCGGTGCGCACGATGTTCCGGGTCTGGGTGCGCCACTTGTTCCGCACGAACGGCGGCCCGTGCGCGCGGCACCGCTCGACCGCCGTCTCCGTGCGGTCGCCCACGGTGCGCGGGGCGCCGGGGCCGAGGGGGTCCTCCAGCCCGAGGGCGGTGGCCACCAGGCCGTCCACCGAACCGAGATGGGCGAGCACCCCGCACAGTGTCAGGGTTCGCTCGCCGGTCGCCCAGTGCAGCCGGACCGGGGTGTTCCACTCCGCCTCGCCCATGTCGCGCAGCAGTGCGTCGAGCCGCGCGGTCTCCGCGTCGTACGGGGCCACCCACTTCGGCAGCGGCGTGCGGGCCGGGCGCCGGCGCAGGCACTCGTCCAGCACCCGCGAGCGCAGCAGCGGATCCGGGTCCAGGCTCTCCTCGCGGTGCATCAGCCCCACGGCGTCCCGCAGCCGCCGTGCCTCTCCGGCGCAGGGCGGGCACCGGGGCAGGTGCGCCTCGACGGCCGCGGTCTCCTCGGCGGAGCAGACCGCCAGGGCCCACGCACCCAGCAGGGACTTCAGGGCGAGGTGCTCCTCGTCGAACGCGCCGCCAGCCCCCGCGGCCTCCGGCCCGGTCGCCCCTTCGGTCTCCCGTCCGGCCTCCACCCCGGCCTCCACCCCGGCCTCCCGGTCCCCGGCGGGACTCACGATGCCTTCTCCGCCCCGTTCCCGGCGGCCGCGGAGAGCAGTTGCAGCCCCAGTCTCAGCCGCCGCCGCGTCTCGTCCTCGCTGACGCCCAGTTCCGCGGCGGCCTCGCGGTAGTCCCGGCGCCCCACGTACGCCAGCTCCAGGACCGTCCGCAGCGAGCCGGGCATGGCGGTGACCATGTGGTCGGCGCGGGCGGCGGCGGACGCGGCGCGGATCCGCTCCTCCAGCCGGGCCCGCGCCCGAGGGTCGAGGGAGCTCTCCTCCAGGTGCCGCAGCGCCCGCCTCCGGGTGAGCTCGGTCAACCACGAGCGCAGCGAGCCGCTCTCCGGCTCGTACGCCCCGGGATCGGCCCAGATCTCGGCGAAGACCTCCGCCACGACGCGGTCCGCGGCGTCCTCGTCGTCCAGGAAGCGGTGGGCGAGGCCGCGCACCACGGACGCGTGCCCGTCGTACAGCTCGGCCAGCGCGGACTGCTCGCCCCGCACCAGCCGCCGCCGTATCGCGTGGTCCTGGTGCGGACGTGTCGTGCCGGTCGCCCAGTCGGGCGTCTCGTTCGGCATCCTCCACCCCCAGCCTGCTGCTCATCTCGAATGTAATGGCAGAAGCTGACAGGACACCTCCCTTTGCGGCAGTGTGCTCCTCCACACGGTTGCGCATGGTCGTCATCCGGTCACTTTGTGCGCCTTCGTGCTGATCGGGACGGTTCGATCCTGTCCGGTTCCGGTGGGGTGTTACGCGGGTGTGACCGGAAGTTGGGAGAGGTGGAGACCTGGTTCGGCATAGGGTCGGGATCCACAGGTGTCGTGACGACGTCCGGCAGGGGTGATCGGCGAGGAGGAGTGGCGGGAAGAGAGCGTTCCGGTCGGTGTCGGCGGATGAAGGGACTACGAGCACGTGTCGTTGAAGGTGATCGGGGAGGACCGGGGGGAGTGGGCCGTGCTGCGGGTGTCGGGTGAGCTGGATCTCGTCACCTCTCCCGTGGTCCGCCAGCATGTGCACGACGCCGTGGCCGACGGCCGCCGCAGCCTCGTGCTGGACCTGTCGCAGGTGCTGTTCTGCGACTCCAGCGGCGTCGGCGTCCTCATAGCCTCGCGCCGGCTGATGCGCTCGTGCGCCGGCCGCCTCCGGCTGATCCTCCCCGCCCAGGGCGCGGTGGACGGCTCCCACGTCAACCGGGTCCTCGCCGCGCTCGGGGTGCGCCGGCTCTTCGACTGCTACCCGGACATCGACGCGGCGGCGGACGACGCCGCCAGCCCGCTCAGCGCCTGACCCCTCCCCGCCGCGCCGGCACGGCGCCCGCCTCCGGGGGCTCGCCGACGTAGGGCGCCGCCGCCGTGACGAAGCCCCCGACGGCCTGTTCCGATGAGGTCCGGAGGGCGTCCGGGCCCCGGCGGTCCGGCTCCTTGCCGTGCGGAGCGGTCACCGCCTCCAGGGGCGGCCCGCGCGACCTCCTCCGACTCCGGTGAGCGAGTCGGGAGTCGTACGCGGAACAGCGACTCGCGGGCCTTCCGGGCGCAGCCGGTGGACCTCCCGCGGAGACCTCCCGCGGCAGGGCGGGCATGTCCTCCCCGCCGGGCCTCTCGTGCTCCGCGAACCACCGGTGCACCAGCGTCCGCCGGTGGCTGTGCGGGCCCCGGCGTACAGGCGGTACGCGTCGATCCCCCCTGCCGCAGCCGCTCCCGGCGCGCCGGATCCTCGCCGTACGCGGTCGTCCGGTGCTGGAACGCGTAGGTGATACCCGAACCCGGCAGAGTGCCGAGGACGGCGATGAGTGCCGCTGTCGCTTCCAGGACCCAAGTCGATCACGAAAGGCGCGCTGCGGAAGGGGAGTTGGCGAGTACGGGCACACCCGGCGCACACCGGCTCATCCGGTGGCGCACCACGGCGGACGGTCGCGCGCCGGAGCGCGTTCCGCCCGCCGGGCTCGGATGTTCGACTCCCCGGCCGGGGTGTCGCACAGTATGCGGTGTCACTACTCCTTTGCGCCGGAATATGCCCGAAGCGCTTGTTGCCGCGGCGCCGGTTACAGCACTCTGTGCGACACCGGGGGAACGGACAGTGGCCTCGCGTCGGTGTGGGGCCGTGCGGACCCGGGCCATGGACGGTGTGAAGGGTGCAGATGCTTCAGGTGCAGCTGGAGGTCGGAAGCGATCCCAAGGAGGTGGGCAGAGCCCGCAGGTGGGCCAGGTCGAGACTGGCCGGCTTCGGCCTGGAGCCGGACGAGTCCCTGGTGGAGACACTGGTGCTGCTGGTCTCGGAACTGGTGACCAACGCCGTCGTCCACACCGGGCGCCCCGCGGTGCTGCGCATGCTCCTCTCCGGGCGCCTCGCGGCAGGGGGAGGGACCGTGCGGATCGAGGTCGCCGACACCAGCAGCAGCCCTCCGCGGCGGCGGCGGACCGAGGGCGACGCCACCGGCGGACGCGGTCTGGAACTGGTGGTCGGGCTCGCCGACCGCTGGGGCTGGCTCCAGGAGGGCACGGGCAAGCGCATCTGGTGCGAACTGGACCGCGGCAGCGGCGCGGCGGCCGAGAACACGGACGCACGCGACACCGGGGACACCGGAAGGGCCGGGGCCCGTACCGCCCCGCACGGCGCCTACGACAAGCCCCGCGCCCAGCCGGTCCGCACCTGACACCACGCGGCTCCCGCCGCGGGCCCCCGCGCCTCGGCCGCGGCC
>NZ_JAKMAY010000275.1:0-7662 GCF_022015835.1 Streptomyces sp. ICN903
GCGGCGACCTGCGCGCCGCCGCCGACGCCATCCGCCTGGCCCGCAAGACCCTGTCCACCATCAAGGGCAACCTGTTCTGGGCCTTCGCCTACAACGTCGCCGCCCTGCCACTGGCCGCCGCCGGACTGCTCAACCCGATGATCGCGGGAGCGGCGATGGCCTTCTCCTCCGTCTTCGTCGTCGGCAACAGCCTCCGGCTGCGCCGCTTCCGCGCCCAGAGCTGACCACCGCGTCCGCGGATCACAGAAGCCGCACCACCTTCGGGGGCCGGGGCACACCGTGGAACGGCGCCCCCGCCAGTCGTCCGGTGGGCGGGCGGGCGCCGCTTGTCGGCCGGGAGCCGGGCCACGTCGTGGGCCTGGTCACCGGCCGTCTCCGGTCCGCTGCCAGAAGGGGGCCTTGGCGGGGATGAGCGGAAGGGAGGAGCGCACCCGGCCGAAGCGGTCGTCCTGCGCCGTCCAGGAGGCGTGGGCGGCGTCGATCTCGGCGCGGGTGCGGCCGACGAAGTTCCACCACATCACGATGGGTTCGGGGAACGGTTCGCCGCCCAGCAGGATCGCGCGGGCCGGCTCCCGCACCTGGAGGTGGAGTTCCTCTCGGCCCTCGCCCAGGTAGCCGAGCCTGCCCGGACGCAGCGGCCTGCCGTGGACGGCGACGGCTCCCTCGAGGACCACGAGGGCGTACTCGAAGTCGGTGCGCAGCGGCACGGTGGCGGAGGAGCGCAGGTCGAGGTCCACCCCGGTCAGGGGGGTGTCGTGCCGGGCGGGACCGGACAGCCGGCCGAAGTCCCCGACCAGGACGGTGGCCGCGCCCGCGCCGCCGTCCAGGTCGGTGCGCGGAAGCTCGGTGTGGTGCTCGAAGGCGGCCGGTCCGTGCCGGGTGCTCTCGGGCAGGGCGACCCACAGCTGGATGCCCTCCAGGACGCCCCGGTAGTGACCGGTGGCCTCCTCGGCGTGGGAGACGCCGCCGCCCGCGGTCATCAGGTTGAGCTGGCCGGGCCTGATGACCTGTTCGGAGCCGAGGCTGTCGCGGTGCAGCACCTGCCCGTCGGTGAGCCATGTGACGGTCTGCAGGCCGATGTGGGGGTGGGGGCCGATGTCCAGACCGCTGTTCTCGGTGACGTCGGCCGGTCCCATGTGGTCGGCGAAGCACCAGGCGCCGACCGTGCGCCGGCCCCGGCGCGGCAGCGCGCGGCGCACCCGGATCCTCCCGACCGTCTCCTCCCGGCTTTCGCCCACCTCCACGCACGGCGCGGTGGGGTGGCCCGCGTCGGCCAGGGCGGGGGGCGCGTCGACCGTGCCGACCGGTCCGCTCATCACAGCTCCTCGTTCTCTGCCGCCCGCACCGGGACGGGTGCGGGGCACCGGTGTGTCAGGGCCGCGAGGCGCGGGAGTCCTGCGGTCGCCGTGACACGGGATACGGAGCGGGGGTACCCGGGTCCGTGTCCGGTAAAAGGCGGACGGGGGTTCGCCCGTCGTCCGGGCGAGGCGCGCCGGCCGCACGGCGGGGTGCGGCCGGCGCGCCCGGTGATCAGGCGGTGGCGAGGCCGGCCTTGAGGGCGGTGGCGATCCTCACGACGCGCTCGGCCTGTATGCGGGCGGCGGTGCGGGTGGTGTCGTCGACGGGGTTGTTGCCCTGGGCGTCCACGTGGGAGGTGCCGTAGGGGTTGCCGTCGGCGAACTTGGCCGGGTCGGTGTAGCCGGGGGCCACGAGGATGCCGCCGAAGTGGTGGATGGTGTTGTACAGCGCCAGCAGGGTGGACTCCTGGCCGCCGTGGGCGGTGGCGGAGGAGGTGAAGCCGCTGTAGACCTTGTCGGCCAGTTTGCCCTGGGCCCACAGACCGCCGAGGGTGTCGATGAACTGCTTGAGCTGGCTGGCGATGTTGCCGTAGCGGGTGGGGGAGCCGAAGATCACCGCGTCGGCCCACTCCATGTCCTCGGGGGTGGCGTGGGGGATGTCGGCGGTGGCGGTGACGTTGGCGGCCCAGGCCGGGTTGGAGTCGATCGCGGCCTGCGGGGCGAGTTCGGCGGCCTTGAGCAGACGGACCTCGGCGCCGGCCTTCTCCGCGGCCTGGGTGATCTCCCTGGCGATCTCGGCGATGGTGCCGGTGGAGGAGTAGTAGACGACGGCCAGCTTGACGGGGGTGCTCACGGTTGCGGTCTCCGTTCCGTAGGTGTCGTGTGTGCGATCGCGGCTGAAAATGCCCATGACAGATCTCGTCCTTGCCCTGTGCACCGGTCGACCGGGCTTGCTTGAACGTTAAACAATCGCACGGGCGTCCAGATTCCCCGCATCGGGGGAATTAATCAAGTCCGCGACTCGGGGCGGCCCCGGCCGGACGGCGGCCGGCGCGGACCCGGGGGCTCAGCTCAGCCGCTCAGGAGGAGGCGGCGGGCTCGGCCGCCTCGATCCGGGCGTCGGCCAGCCCCAGGCGCAGATGCTCCACGTGGTAGAGGGCCTGGTCGAGGAGTTCGGCGACATGGTCGTCATGCAGGGCGTAGACGACACTGCGGCCCCGGCGGGTGCCGGTGACCAGGCCGAGGGTGCGCAGGACACGCAGCTGGTGGGAGCAGGCGGACTGCTCCATGCCGACGGCGGCGGCCAGTTCGGTGGCCGCGCAGGAACCTTCGCGCAGCCGGGCCAGGATCAGCAGCCGGGAGGGGGTGGCCAGGGCCTGGAGGGTCTCGGCGACCCTGGGCGCGTTCTGCGCGGTCAGCCGGGCACGCGGAACCGCACTGCCGCTCTCGGGGGGTTTCGCTCCATGGCCCATGCCCTCATCCTACGGAAACTAATACATGAAAGACTGTTCAATCGTTCCTGTATGGTGTGGAGCCCGGACTCCACGTCTCCCGAAGGCCGTCGCCCATGACCTCGACACTGACCACCCCGGCGCCGCCGGGAGAACACACCCCTGCCGCCGCGCCGCGCGGGCGCACCCGGATCCTGGCGCTGCCCGAGGCCCGCTGGGCGCTCGCCGCCCTGACCCTCTTCCTGGCCGCCCTCCCCCTGTACCTGCTGGATGCCCCCGCCTGGCTGTGGGGCCCGCTGTTCGCCGCCGTCTACGCCACCGGCGGCTGGGAGCCGGGCTGGGAGGGCCTGAAAGCCCTGCGGGACAAGACCCTGGACGTGGATCTGCTGATGGTGGTCGCCGCCCTCGGCGCCGCCGCCGTCGGCCAGGTCCTCGACGGGGCGCTGCTGATCGTCATCTTCGCCACCTCCGGCGCCCTGGAGGCGGTCGCGACCGCCCGCACCGCGGACTCGGTGCGCGGCCTGCTCGACCTCGCCCCGGCCACCGCGACCCGGCTGTTGCCCGGCGGGGGCGAGGAGACCGTTCCGGCCGCGGAACTGGCGGTCGGGGACACCGTCCTGGTCCGCCCCGGCGAGCGGATCGGCGCCGACGGCACGGTCCTCGCCGGCGAGAGCGAGGTGGACCAGGCCACCATCACCGGCGAACCGCTGCCGGCCGCCAAGCAGCCCGGGGACGAGGTGTTCGCCGGCACGGTGAACGGCACGGGCGCCCTCACGGTGCGGGTGGCGCGGGATCCGTCGCAGACGGTGATCGCGAAGATCGTGGCGATGGTCGAGGAGGCCTCCGAGACCAAGGCCCCCACCCAGTTGTTCATCGAGAAGGTCGAACAGCGGTACTCCGTCGGCATGGTGATCGCGACCCTGGCGGTGTTCGCCGTTCCGCTGGCCCTCGGCGACGACCTGCGGTCGGCGCTGCTGCGCGCGATGACGTTCATGATCGTGGCCTCGCCGTGCGCGGTGGTGCTCTCCACGATGCCGCCGCTGCTGTCGGCCATCGCCAACGCCGGCCGCCACGGCGTGCTCGCCAAGTCCGCCGTCGTCATGGAGCGCCTCGGACAGACCGACCTCGTCGCCCTGGACAAGACCGGCACCCTCACCGAGGGCGCCCCGCACCTCACCGACCTGCGCCCGCTGCCCGGCAGCGGGCTGACCGGCAGCGGGCTGACCGGCGACGGGCTGCTGGCCCTGGCGGCCGCGGCCGAGCACCCCAGCGAACACCCGCTGGCCCGCGCCGTCGTCGACGCCGCCCGCGAGCGCGGCCTTCCCCTGGCCGCCGCCTCCGGCTTCGCCTCCGCCCCCGGCCGGGGCGTGAGCGCCACCGTCGGCGGCCATGCCGTCCAGGTCGGCTCCCCCGGCCGACTCCTGCCCGACGGCGCCGAGCAGGCCCGCGCCGCGGCGGGGGAGTTGGAGGACGCCGGACGCACCGCCGTCGTGGTGCTCCGCGACGGGACCCCGGTCGGCGTGCTGGGCATCACCGACCGGCTGCGGCCGGACGCCGCCGCCACCGTCGCCGCCCTGACCGAACTGACCGGGCGGCCACCGGTACTGCTGACCGGCGACAACGAGCGCGCCGCCAGGCGCCTGGCCGCCGAGGTCGGCGTCACCGACGTCCGCGCCGGGCTCCTGCCCCAGGACAAGGCCGCGGCCGTCCAGGCGTGGGAACGGCAGGGCCGGAAGGTACTGGTCGTCGGCGACGGCGTCAACGACGCCCCCGCGCTGGCGGCCGCGCACTGCGGCGTCGCGATGGGCGAAGCCGGCTCCGACCTCGCCCTGGAGACCGCCGACGCCGTCGTGGTCCGTGACGAACTCGCCACCGTCCCGGCAGTTGTGAGGCTGTCGCGCAGAGCCCGCCGGCTGGTGGTCCAGAACCTCGCCGTCGCCGGCGTGTTCATCGCCGTCCTCGTGGCCTGGGACCTGATCGGAACCCTGCCGCTGCCGCTCGGCGTCGCCGGGCACGAGGGCTCCACCGTCATCGTCGCCCTCAACGGCATGCGCCTGCTGCGCGAGACCGCGTGGCGGAACACCCTCGCGGGAGGTGCCGAGTGAGCAGGCGCTCCCGGTCCGCCGGCTCCGCCCCGCCGCCGGGTGCGGCACGGTGCACGGTCACCGTCTGCCGCGGCTGCTGCTGCGGCAGCGCCAAGATCCCCGGCCTCGACCACGCCGCCCAACTGTGCGGTCTGCGCCGGGCCCTGGACGGTGTCGCGGCCGTCCGCGCCACCGACTGCCTGGACGCCTGCGAGCACGCGAACGTCATCGTCGTCCAGCCCTCCCCCGCCGGGCGCGCGGCGGGCGGCCGGCCGGTCTGGCTGGGCCTGGTCAACGACCCCGACGCCACCGCCGACATCACCGCCTGGGTCGAGCGGGGCGGCCCCGGCCTCGCCGAACCTCCCGGCATCCTCGACCTCTACACCTTCACGCCCTCCCGCCGGGTCCGCGGGCGCATGGAGGAGTGAGGCCCCCTCTCGCACCGCGCCCGCACATCCACCGCCCACCGGCCTCTTCGGGGCGGAGGCGGCCCACCGCCTCCGCCCCGAAGAGGTTTCTCACCAGGAGGACTTGGTGACTCCGGGCAGGAATCCGGCGTGGGCCTGCTGCCGCATCCGCACCCGGGACAGTCCGAACTTCCGCAGGTGACCGCGCGGACGGCCGTCGACGGCGTCGCGGTTGCGCACCCGGGTGGCACTGGCGTCACGCGGCTGGTGCCGCAACTCGGCTTGTGCGGCGGCGCGTTCGTCCTCGGTGGAGGAGGTACGGCGGATGATCTCCTTCAGCTCGGCGCGCCGGGCCGCGTACCGCTCGACGGTCGCCCGCCGCCTTTCGTTCTTGGCGATCTTGCTCTTCTTGGCCATCAGACCTTTCCCCCTCTCGCCCGGATACGGGCCACCGCGGCCTCGATCCCGATGGCGTCGACGGTCTTGATGCCCTTCGCGCTGAGGGTGAGCCGGACGTGGCGCCCCTCACTGGGCAGCCAGTACCGCTTGCGCTGGATGTTGGGGTCGAAGCGGCGTGGGGTGCGCCGGTGGGAGTGGGAGATGTTGTTGCCGAAGCCCGGCTCGGCGCCGGTCAGCTGGCAGTGGGCGGACAAGGGGGTTCCTTCCTGTCTGTGCGGACGGCTCCCTTTTCGATAATGGAAACCATTGTCATATACTAGCGCCATGGCACGCAGTGAACTCCGCCCGGTCATCAAGCTCCGCTCCACCGCGGGGACCGGCTACACCTACGTCACCCGCAAGAACCGCCGCAACGACCCCGACCGCATGGTCCTGCGCAAGTACGACCCGCTGGCCCGCCGCCACGTCGACTTCCGCGAGGAACGCTGACCCCGGCTCAGAGCCCGACACCCGCCCCGGCCGCACGACCCGAGGACACCACCGTGAAACCCGGAATCCACCCCGCCTACCGCCCCGTCGTCTTCCGCGACAGGAGCGCCGGCTTCGCCTTCCTCACCCGCTCCACCATGACCAGCGACAGGACGATCGAGTGGGAGGACGGCAACACCTACCCCGTGGTCGACGTCGAGATCTCCTCGGCGAGCCACCCCTTCTACACCGGCACCCAGCGGGTCCTGGACACCGCCGGACGCGTGGAGCGCTTCGAGCGCCGCTACGGCTCGCGCGGGGCCCGCCGATGACCGTGGAGCCCCGGCTGCCCGTCGTGATCGTCGCCGGGCTGCACGCCGACGCCCGCCGCGAGGTGGTTCAGCGGCTGCTGCGCGCCGTACCGGGCGGCGTGGCCCTCCACCACGACCTGTCCGGCGCCGCGCACGGCACGGTGCTGCGCACCGTGCGGGACGCCTCGGGCGAGCTGTCCCGCGGCGAGGCGCCCCTGGTCGACGACTGCGCCTGCTGCGCACTGCGCGAGGACCTGATCCCGGAACTGGAGCGGCTGGCCGCCGGCGGCACGGCCCGGCTGGCCGTCGTCGAACTGTGGGACTCCGTCGAGCCCAAGGGCATGGCCGAGGTCGTCGACGCCCACGGCCGCGACGCGCTGGAACTGACCGGCGTCGTCACCGCCGTCGACCCCGCCCTCGTCCTGCCCTGCCTGGCCAACGGGGACGACCTGGCCGAGGCCGGTCTCGCCGCGGCCGCCACCGACCAGCGCACCGTCGCCGACACCTGGGCGCGGCAACTGGAGTACGCCCCCGTGCTCGCCCTCGTCGACAGCCCCGAGGCCGACGAGGCCGACCACTCGCTCCTGGCCCAGCTCCACCCGGCCGCGCGCCGGGTGCGGGCCGCCTCCGGGGAGCTGGCCGAGGCCGCGCTCGCCGGCTTCGACGCGGCGATGGCCGCCACCGCCCAGCACCCGGCCTGCTCCCGGCTGCCGCAGGAGGCGGACGAGGCCGGGGTGGCCACCCTGGTCTGGCGCCGCCACCGCCCCTTCCACCCCGGACGGCTCTACGAGGCCCTGGAGGACCTCGCCTGCGCCGCCGCCCGCAGCCGCGGCCGCTTCTGGCTGGCCGACCGGCCCGACACCCTGCTGGCCTGGGACTGCGCCGGCGGCGCGCTCTGCGTCGAGAGCGCCGGCCCCTGGCTGGCCTCGCTGCCCGACGCCGCCTGGGAGATGGTGGACCCCGTCCGCCGGACGGCCGCCGCGCTGGACTGGCACCCCGAGCACGGCGACCGCTGCCAGCACCTGGTCTTCACCTCCCCCGACCTGGACCGCGAGGGCCTGGTGAGCCTGCTCGACTCCTGCCTGCTCACCGACGCCGAGTACGCCGCCGGCCGCGAGGCGTGGAGGCGCCTCCCGGCCGCCTTCGCCCCCCTGCTGGACGCCGCCTGAGCCCCGGGCCGGTCCGGCACCCCGACCCACCAGACGACCCGACCAGAGCCGAGGAGCACCTCCCCATGCCACGCC
>NZ_JAKMAY010000276.1:0-7599 GCF_022015835.1 Streptomyces sp. ICN903
GCCCCGCCCGCCCTGGGACGGAACGCCCGAGGGCCCCGACCGGTCGCTTCCGGTCGGGGCCCTCGGCTGTGCACCGCGTGCGTACGGGCCTGGTGGGCGGCAGGCGGGCGCCCCGCGGGATCAGTCGTCCCCGCCGGTCATCCCCTCGATGAAGCCGCCGCCGCCACCGCCAGGCCTGCCGTCCCCGCCGCCTCCGCCGCCGAAGGTGCGCACGGTGACCGTCTCGCCCTTCTTCAGCTGGGTGCCGGCGGGCGGGTCGGTGGTGAGGACGACGGCGTCGTCGCCATCGGGCCCCGACACGTTGATGTTGAAGCCGGCGTCCTGGAGCGTCTTGCGGGCGTCCTTGAGCGGTGTGCCGGCGGCGATGGCCGGGACGGCCACCTGCTCCTCGGCGGGCGCCTTGGCCACGATCAGGGTGATGGGGGTGTCCGCCTCGACCTTCTGGTTCCCCGGGGGGTCCTGCTTGAGGACCGTGTTCGGGGCCTGCTCCGCGTTCTCCTGCTCGGCGCGCGAGATGTTGGTGAAGCCCGCGTCCTGAAGCTGCTTCCTGGCCGCCTCGAAGTCCTGCCCGACGACGGGCGGCAGGGTCGGCCGCGGGTCCTCCGTGGCCACCGTGATGGTGACGGTGGTGCCCGGCTTGGCGCTCTCGCCGCTGCCCGGGTCCTGCTCGGTGACGGTGCCGGCCGGCTGCTCCGAGACCTCGGTCTCGCGCTTGACCTCGAAGCCCGCCTCCTTCAGCTCCTGCTCGGCGTCGTCCGCCGTCTCGCCGACGACGTCCGGGACCTCGACCTCGCTGGGGCCCTTGGACATGATCAGGGTGATCGTCTCACCCTCCTCGACCTCGGCCCCGGCCGCCGGGTCGGTCCTGCAGACGGTGTCCTTCTTCTCCTCGCAGAACTCGCTGGCGCCCTTGGCGACCTGAAGTCTGGAGTTGGTCGCCTTCTGCTCGGCCTCCTCGAAGGTGTCCCCGATCAGGTTCGGCACCTTCGGGTTGTTGTCGGTGGGTTCGAAGATCACCTTGCCGATGAAGACCGCGCCGATCAGCACCAGGATGCCGCCCAGGACCAGCAGGACCGTGGAGAGCCGGTTGCGCCCCCCGCCGCCGCGCCGCCGGTCGGGCCGCTCGTCGTAGCCGTAGCCGCCGTCGTCCTCGCGCATCGGCGGCAGCATCGATGTCTGGGCGGACGCCGGAGCCGTGGCGCGCAGGGCGGTGGTGGGCTGGTCGTCGGGGTGGTAGCCGCCGCCCGTGCCGTAGGCGGCCGCGCCCATGGCCGCCGCGGCGCCGACCGGCTGGCCGTCGAGGGCCGCCTCGATGTCGGCGCGCATCTCGTCGGCGGACTGGTAGCGGTAGTCCGGGTCCTTCATCAGCGCCTTGAGGACGATGGCGTCCATCTCGGGCGTGATCTCGGGATCGAAGGAGCTGGGCGCCTGCGGCTCCTCGCGCACATGCTGGTAGGCCACCGCGACGGGGGAGTCCCCGACGAACGGGGGCCGCACCGTCAGCAGCTCGTACAGCAGGCAGCCGGTGGAGTACAGGTCGGAGCGGGCGTCGACCGTCTCGCCCTTGGCCTGCTCCGGGGAGAGGTACTGGGCGGTGCCGATGACGGCGGCGGTCTGGGTCATGGTCATGCCGGAGTCGCCCATGGCGCGGGCGATGCCGAAGTCCATCACCTTGACCTGCCCGGTGCGCGTCAGCATGACGTTCGCGGGCTTGATGTCGCGGTGGACGATGCCGTTGCGGTGCGAGTACTCCAGCGCCTGGAGGATGCCGACGCACATCTCCAGGGAGCGCTCGGGCAGCAGCTTGCGCCCGGAGTGCAGCAGCTCCCGCAGGGTCGAGCCGTCCACGTACTCCATGACGATGTACGGGATGGAGATCCCGTCGACGTAGTCCTCGCCGGTGTCGTAGACGGCGACGATCGCCGGGTGGTTGAGCGAGGCGGCGGACTGGGCCTCACGGCGGAAGCGGGCCTGGAACGTGGGGTCGCGCGCGAGGTCGACCCGGAGGGTCTTCACCGCGACGGTGCGGCCCAGGCGGGTGTCGTGGGCGAGGTACACCTCGGCCATACCACCCCGGCCGAGCACCGAGCCCAGCTCGTACCGGCCGCCGAGGCGACGCGGCTCTTCCATAGTCTCCAGCCCTCTCCGTGCGTCCTGACCGTCTCCCTGCGCGGTCCGGCGGTGCTGCTCGGCATACGGTACCCGGACCGTGTGGCGGGCCGGGATGCCACCGCTGATGTGACCGTCGGCGTGACCGGTGCCTCCCGGTCACCTCTTGCCGTCGAGAGCCGCCTCCATCATGGCCCTGGCCACCGGGGCGGCCAGCTTGCTGCCCGCGATGTCGTCGCGGAGGACGTCGGCGCTCTCGACGACGACCGCGACGGCGATCGGGGTCGAGCCGTCGGAGGTCTTGGCGTACGAGATGAACCACGCGTACGGGTTCTTCTCGTTGTTCTCGCCGTGCTGCGCGGTACCGGTCTTGCCGCCCACCGTGACGCCGTCGATCTGCGCGGGGACTCCCGTGCCCTTCTCGACGACCGTCTCCATCATCTGCTGGAGCTTCTGGGCGTTCTCCGCCGAGGCGACCTCGCCCATCTCCCGGGGCTTGTGCTCCTCGACGACGTTGAGGTTCGGCGCGATGAGCTGGTCCATCATGTACGGCTCCATCATCTTGCCGTCGTTGGCGACGGCGGCGGCGACCATGGCCATCTGGAGCGGGGTGGCGCGGTTGGACGCCTGGCCGATGCCGGCCATGGCGTTCTGCGGCCGGTTGTCCTCGGGGTAGACGGACTCGGCGGCACGGACCGGGACGAAGTGCTCCTGGTTGAAGCCGAACCGCTCGGAGTACTCGATCATCTTCTCGTTGCCGAGCTCGTCGCTGATCTTGGCGAAGACGGTGTTGCACGACCACTGCATGGCCACCCGCAGCGAGGCGTCCTCACAGGGGTGGTTGCCGTCGTTGCCCAGGTCGGTGGTGCTCTGCGGCAGCCGGTACGGGTCCGGGGTGTCGGTCTTCTCGTCGATGTCGTACATGCCGCTCTCCAGCGCCGCGGCGGCGGTGACGACCTTGAACGTCGAGCCGGGCGGGTAGGTCTGGCGCAGCGCCCGGTTGAGCATCGGCTCGTCCTCGTCCTTCAGCAGGCTGTTCCACTTCTCCGCGTCCTTGGAGGAGTTCCCCGCGAAGGAGGACGGGTCGTAGGAGGGAGTGCTGACCAGAGCCAGGATCGCGCCCGTCTCGGGGTTGATCGCGACGGCCGCGCCCTTCTTGTCGCCCATCTCCTCGAAGCCGGCCTTCTGGACGTCGGCGTCCAGCGTCGTGACGACGTTGCCGCCCTTCTGGTCCTTGCCGGTGAGCATGTCGATGGTCTGGTTGAAGAACAACCGGTCGTCGTCGCCGGTGAGGATGCCGTCGTAGATGCCCTCGAGCTGGGTGGCGCCGAACGCCTGGGAGGCGTAGCCGGTCACCGGGGCCCAGATCTCGCCGTTCTTGTACGTCCGCTTGTACTTGAAGTCGGTGCCCTCGGTCGCCTTCGAGCCGGTGATGGCCTTGCCGTCGACGATGATGTTGCCGCGCGGCTGGGCGTACCGCTCGATGGCGACACGGCGGTTCTTCGGGTCGTTCCTCAGCTCGTCGCCCTGGGCGAACTGGATCCAGTTCCCCCGGATCATCAGGGCGATCATGAGGAGGCCGCAGAAGATGGCGACACGGCGCAGGGGCTTGTTCACGATCGGACCACCTGGGTCATCTCGGCATCGGGTGAGGGCGCGGGTGCGGGCGCGGGACGCCGGGCGGTGTCGCTGATCTTCAACAGGATCGCGACCAGCGCCCAGTTGGAGATGACGGACGAGCCGCCCTGCGCCATGAAGGGCATGGTCATACCGGTCAGCGGGATCAGGGCCATCACACCGCCGGCCACGACGAAGACCTGGATGGCGAAGGCCGCGGACAGCCCGACGGCCAGCAGCTTGCCGAACGGGTCGCGGGCGGCCAGGGCGGTGCGGATGCCGCGCTCGACCAGCAGGCCGTACAGCAGCAGTATCGCCATGACGCCGGTCAGCCCCAGCTCCTCGCCGACGGTGGCGAAGATGTAGTCGCTCTTGGCGGCGAAGCCGATCAGGTCCGAGTGGCCCTGCCCCAGACCGGCGCCGAGCATCCCCCCCGAGCCGAAGGCCCACATGGCGGCCGCGGGCTGGTTGACCTGGCCGGTCTCGCGGACGGTGTGGAACGGGTCGAGCCAGTCCTCGACACGGCTCTGGACATGGGACTCGAAGCTGGCCACGGCCACCGCGCCGACGACGGCCAGGGTGAGGCCGAAGAGGATCCAGCTGGTGCGCTCGGTGGCCACGTAGAGCATCACCACGAAGAGGCCGAAGAAGAGCAGCGAGGTGCCCAGGTCGGTCTCGAAGACCAGGATGAGCACGCTCAGGGCCCAGATCACCAGGATCGGGCCCAGATCGCGGCCGCGCGGCAGGTACAGGCCCAGGAAGCGGCGGCTGGCCAGCGCCAGGGCGTCCCGCTTGACCATCAGGTAACCCGCGAAGAAGACCGCGATGATGATCTTGGCGAACTCGCCGGGCTGGATGGACATCCCGCCGATGGTGATCCAGATCTTCGCGCCGTAGACCGCCGGGAAGAACATCGGCAGGATCAGCAGGATCAGCGCGACGACCATGGAGATGTAGGTGTAGCGCTGCAGGATGCGGTGGTCCTTGAGGAAGACCAGCACCGCGAGGAAGAGCGCTATCCCCAGCGCGGACCACATCAGCTGGTTGGGCGCGGCGATCGCGTCACCGCGCAGGGCGAGTCTCTCCGACTGGTCGAGCCGCCAGATCAGCACCAGCCCCAGCCCGTTGAGGAGCGTGGCGATCGGCAGCATCAGCGGGTCGGCGTACGGCGCGAACCTGCGCACCACGAGGTGGGCCACGCCGGCCATCAGGCCGAGGCCGAGGCCGTAGCCGAGCATGCCCGCGGGCATCTCGCCGTTGATGGCCAGGCCCACGTTGGCGTAGGCGAACACCGGGATCAGCACGGCGAAGACGAGCATCGCCAGCTCGGTGTTGCGGCGGCTGGGCAGACCTCCGGGGGAGATCGTCGTGTTGCTGCCGGTGGTCCCGGTGGCTTGACTGGTGCTCATGGCGTGCGGCCCCCTATGACGTGGTGCACTGCTTGGCGAGCCTCTGCTGCTCCTCCGGAAGGGTGGGGCCGGGGGTGGGAGCGGTCGGGCTCTTGAGGCTGGCGTTGGCGGCGGAGTTGGGGGAGTCGGGAGAGGACGTGGCCGGGTCGGGGGAGGCGGACGGCTCGGAGCGCTCGCCGGCCCCGGCGCCCTCGCGGGCGGAGCCGCTCTCGTCGGCCTTCCCGGCCTCCGCCTCCGCGCGCTCCTTCGCCCTGCGCTGGGCGGCGACGATCTCGCAGACCTCGGCCTGCTCCGCCAGCTTCTCCAGCCGGCTCTCCGCCTGGGCGAGGCTGTCCATGGAGATTCCGGCCTCGACCTCGTTGCGCTGGTAGGTCGGAAGGTACTTGAGTTCGACCGACGAACTCCGCTCGACCTCGCTGAGCCGGATCCAGGCCAGCTTCTGGCTGATGCCGCGGTAGATCGCGACGCGGTCGCCGTCGGCCCCCACGTAGAACTGGGTCTGGGTCCATCTGTGGGCGCCGTAGAGGCCGCCGCCGAGCAGGCCGAGGACGAGCAGGGCGAGGAGGATCCGCTTCAGCCACCTGAACCGCTTGCGCGGCTTGGCGAAGTCGCCCTCGGCGTAGGCGCCGAACGACCCGGCGGGCGGGGCCGCGCCACCGCTGCCGGGCGGGCCGAAGCTCCCCTGCGGCCCCTCGGACGACTGCTGCTGGGGCACGCCGCCGCGGCCGAGCTCGGCGGCGCGGGCCGCCGGGGTCTGGAGGGCGCCGCCGTCGCCGAGCTGCTGCTGGTTCTCGGCGACGGCGCCGACGATGACCGGGGTGTCGTTGAGCCGGCCGGCGAGGGTGTCGTCGCCGACGTCCAGGACGTCCGCGACGATGCAGGTGATGTTGTCGGGACCGCCGCCGCGCAGGGCGAGCTGGATCAGCTCCTGCACGGTCTCGTGCGGCTCCTGGTGGGCGGCGAGGGTCTCCTCCATCGTCTGGTGGCTGACGACGCCGGACAGGCCGTCGGAGCACAGCAGATAGCGGTCCCCGGCCCGCACCTCGCGGATGGACAGGTCCGGCTCCACGTGGTCGCCGCTGCCCAGCGCGCGCATCAGCAGGGAGCGCTGCGGGTGGGTGGTGGCCTCCTCCTCGGTGATCCGGCCCTCGTCCACCAGGCGCTGGACCCAGGTGTGGTCCTGGGTGATCTGGGTGAGCCGGCCGTCGCGCAGCAGGTACGCGCGGGAGTCGCCGACGTGCACCAGACCGAGCCGCCGGCCCGTCCACAGCAGGGCGGTGAGCGTGGTGCCCATGCCCTCCAGCTGCGGGTCCTCCTCGACCATGACGCGCAGCTGCTCGTTGGCGCGCTGCACCGCCGTGCCCAGTGAGGTGAGCAGGTCGGAGCCGGGGACGTCGTCGTCCAGCTGCACGAGGATCGAGATCACCTCCGAGCTGGCGACCTCGCCGGCGGCCTGGCCGCCCATCCCGTCGGCGATCGCGAGCAGCCGGGGACCGGCGTAGCCGGAGTCCTCGTTGCCCTCGCGGATCATGCCTCTGTGCGATCCGGCGGCGAAGCGCAGTGACAGACTCATGCGCACCTCGCCCGTCGGCTCCGGGTACATCCGCACGGTGCCCACCCTCCGGTCGTCATGGTCGCGTTCACTACTTCCGCAGCTCGATGACCGTCTTGCCGATGCGGATCGGCGCACCGGGCGGGATCGGTGTCGGTGTGGTGAGCCGGGTCCGGTCCAGGTACGTGCCGTTGGTGGAACCCAGGTCCTCGACGATCCACTGGCCGTCGCGGTCCGGGTAGATCCTGGCGTGGCGGCTGGAGGCGTAGTCGTCGTCCAGCACGATCGTCGAGTCGTGGGCCCGGCCGAGCGTGATGGTCTGGCCCTGGAGGGCCACGGTGGTGCCGGTGAGCGACCCCTCGGTCACCACCAGCTTGGTCGGGGCGCCGCGGCGCTGCCGCCCGCCGCGGGCCGCCTGCTGCGGAGCCTGGCGCGGCTGGGGAGGGCGCTGGGCCTCGGCGCGGCGGGCCGTGCGCTGGGTCACGCGGGTGCCGAAGAGGTCGCTCCTGATGACCTGCACGGTCACGATGACGAACAGCCACAGTACGGCGAGAAAACCCAACCGCATGACCGTCAGGGTCAGCTCTGACATTGCCCCCGCTTCACCCTTCGGCTTGCCGGTAAATGATCGTGGTGCTGCCCACGACGATGCGTGAGCCGTCGCGGAGCGTAGCGCGCGTGGTGTGCTGTCCGTCCACCACGATGCCGTTGGTGGAGCCCAGATCCTGGATCGTCGCCGGATTTCCGGCCCTGATCTCGCAGTGGCGCCGGGAGACGCCGGGGTCGTCGATCCGCACGTCGGTCTCGGTGGAGCGGCCCAGCACCATGGTGGGGCGGGAGATCTGGTGGCGGGTGCCGTTGATCTCGATCCAGCGGCGGGTCCGGGCGGGCTGCACCGGAGCGCCGGGGGCG
>NZ_JAKMAY010000277.1:0-7548 GCF_022015835.1 Streptomyces sp. ICN903
CTGTCCGCCGGCGAGAGGTGGGACGACCGCTACAACCTCAACGTCTCGGTGTCCGGCTCCAGCAACTGGACCGTGACGATGAACGTCCCCTCCCCGGCCACGATCCTGTCGACCTGGAACACCACCGCCACCTGGCCCAGCAGCCAGGTCATGGTGGCCAGACCCAACGGCAGCGGCAACAACTTCGGGGTCACCATCAAGCACAACGGCAACTGGACCTGGCCAACGGTCTCCTGCAGCGCCGGTTAGCTCCCGGCAGCACTCCGAGCACCGCACCCCTGGCGCGGCGGCCCCCGGCCGCCGCGCCACGGCGTTCCCGGGGAGCCCGCCCCGGGCCCCGGGGCGGGCCGGCGGCGATGGGTCGCCCACGGTCTTCTCCACCAGGCGGGGTCGCCCGCCGGGGAGAGCCGCCCCGGGCGGAAGCGGTGGTCCGCGCCGAGACGGGAGACCGGATCACCGGCCCGGGCGGCGGTCGGGACCTCTGTCGGTGCGCGGACCTCGGTGAAGTCGCCAGGTCCCGCTCGGGCGGCAGGGAGCCCTGTGCCGCGACGACGCGGACGTGCCGGCCAAATCCCCGGAGCCGATGTCCGACCGCACCGCGGACACCACGCGCGACGGATGGCCGCGGTCGACGGCGTGCTGGGCACCGCCGACGCCTACCGCCGCGCGCTTGCGTCCGGTGGCGGGTGATCCGCCTCCGGCGTCGGTGCGGCCGCCTGTCGGGAGGCGCGGTACTCCCCCGGGGTGATGCCGAACTCCTTGCGGAAGGCGATGTGGAACCCCACGGCGCTCCGGTAGCCGACCCTCTCCGGGATGTCCGCCTGCGCCACGGTCGGGTCCGCGAGCAGCAGCCTCGCCTCCTGCATCCTGCGGGCAGCCAGATGACGCGCCGGCGGTTCGCCGACGAGCCGCCGGAACGTCTGGGCGAACGCGGACCGCGACATGCCCGCCTCGCGGGACAGCGACTCGACCGTCCACGGTTTGTGGTACCCGGCATAAATCGCCAGTAGCGCCCTGCCGATGCCCGGATGCCTGAGCGCCTGGAGCGCGGGCGAGGTCTCGGCAAGCCGCTCCAGTGCCGTGCGCAGGGCCAGGACGAAGATCATCTCGAAGGCGCGCAACGTCACCAGCCTGGCGCCCGGGGCCGTCCGCTCCATCTCGATGGTGAGGGACTCCAGTGTGCGCCGCAGCAGGAGCTCGCCCTCGAGCATGTCCCTGCGCAGCACGATCACCCGGGGCAGCGCGCGGTAGAGGGACGGCTCACCGGCCGGGTCGTAGTGGAGGCTCGCGCACAGTATCTCCGTGTCCGGCTCCTCGCTGCCGACCGTCACGCACAGGGAGGAGCCGGGGCTGGTGTCGGGAAGGAGGGACTTCAGGGGAAGAGCGGAGCGCCCCCGGCCCTCGCTGTCGGCGAACGTGTGCGCGGTGCCGTGAGGGAAGACCGCGAGGTCCCCGGTGCCCAGCCGCAGTGGCTCCGCCCCGTCGCCGAAGGAGATGACGCACCCGTTCCTGAGCATGTAGTGCAGGACGGCGCAGCTGTCGTCGGCGCCCCGGACTCCCCAGCGGCCTCCAGCGATCCACTTGCTGTAGAAGATGCCGTGCAGTCGTAAGGGGCGCAGAAGCTCGCTGAGGACATCGGTGCCGGCAACCATGGACGATCCTTAAATCGGGGCAGCGCTTCACTTATTGATCGCGATCACCGCATGCAGAACGCTTGGTCGAGGGACGGTGTTCCACCCCGCACCGACCCGTTCGACCGACCTCACAGAGGGCTGGAGCATGCGCATCCTGATCGCCGGGGCCGGGACCGGAGGACTCCCGGCGGCGCTGAGCCCGCACGACGCGGAGTACGAGCGCTTCTACCACGGAGCCCCGCACGTCTACCTCCCCGGCATCGTCCGCGACGGCAGCCCCGAGGCGCTGGAGGCGCTCACGCGCTCCTGCCTCGACGGTTACGACCTGCGCGACGAGCCGGCCGCCGCCCCGGGAGGCGTCCATGGCCTCGCCTGACCGCAGGCACGCGCTGGCGCTGCTGGCCTGCACGCAGTTCGTCCTCATCCTCGACACGGCGATCATCAACGTCGCGGCCCCGTCCATGGGGCGTGAGCTGGGCATCTCACCCGCCGAGCTGTCCTGGGTCGCCAACGCCTACCTGGTCTCCTTCGGCGGTCTGCTGCTGCTCAGCGGACGGGTGGCCGACCTCGTCGGCCGCCGCAGGCTGTTCGTGGCCGGACTGGGTGTGCTGGCGGCCGCCTCCCTGCTCGGGGCGCTGGCCGACAACGCGTTCCTGCTGATCACGGCGCGCGCCGCGCAGGGTGTCGGCGCCGCCATGGCCGCCGCCTCGGCGCTGGCCCTGCTGCTGATGCTCTTCGAGAGCGGGCCCGAGCGTCACCGGGCGCTGGGCATCTTCGCCGCGATGGCCGGTGCGGGCGGCGCGGCGGGGACGGTGCTGGGCGGAGTGCTCACCGACTGGCTCGGCTGGGAGTCCACCTTCGCGATGAACGTCGTCGTCGCGGTGGCGCTGGCCGTTCTGGCACCCCGGCTGCTGCCGCCGGGCACGGTGCGGCGCGACGGCCGCGGCTTCGACCTCGTCGGCGCGGTGACGGTGACGGCCGGACTCGCCCTGCTGGCGTACGCGCTGGTGAACGCCGGGGAGGCCGGCTGGAGCAGGCCGGGCACGGTGCTGCCCGGTGGTGCGGCCTGTCTCGCCCTGCTGCTGTTCGTGCTGGTCGAGCGGCGCGCGACCGCCCCCCTGGTGCCGCTGGCGGTCTTCAGCCGTCCGACCCTGCGGCTGGCCAACGTCCTGGCCGGCATGTGGCAGATGTCGCTGTTCCCGATGTTCTTCCTGGTGAGTCTGTACCTCCAGGCGGTGCTGGGCTACGAGCCCGTCATGGGAGGACTCGGCCTGCTGCCCCTGTCGCTGACGGTCGTGGTGGTGGCTTCGTACGCCGACCGGCTCATCGGCCGGTTCGGCCTGCGCGCCGTCATGTGCGCGGGCTTCGTCATGGTGGCCGTCGGCATGGCCTGGCAGTCCGCGCTCTCCGCCTCGGGCTCGTTCGTCACCGACGTGCTGCCGCCGAGCCTGCTGCTGGGGGTGGCGCTTCCGCTGGTGTCGGTCACCACCAACGTCGCCGCCACCCTCGACACCTCGCCGGAGGAGGTGGGACTGGCCTCCGGGCTGGTCAACACCAGTCTCCAGTTCGGGTCCGTCATCGGTCTCGCGGTGCTGTCCGGGGTCGCGGCGGCCCGGACGGAATCGCGGGGCCCCATCGGCTCCGAGGGGGCCGTGGACCCGGTCGCGCTCACCGACGGGTTCAGCGCGGCCTTCCTGGTCGGTGCGGGAGTGGCCGTGGTGGCCGCCCTGCTGGCCCTGCGGCTGCGCGTCCCCGCGCCCGGAGAAGTCCAGGGCGGCACCGGGGCGGGCACCGCCGAGCGGTCTCCCGCCGCTCCCTAGCACATCTGGACGATCGCTATATCCCTCAGGTCTTCGGTTGATTGCGCCGCGGCACGGCAGCCGGGAGGCTCTGAGGCGCGAGGTCGGCCGGAAACACCCCATGAGCAGAGAGGCAGGAGATGACTGACACTCGCCGGAAACAGTTCCTGGTGACAGGAGCCACCGGCTTCCAGGGCGGGGCCGTGGCCCGGCTGCTGGCCGACCGGGGACACGCCGTACGGGGCCTGGCCCGCCGCCCCGGGGCCGGACCGGCCCCCACGTCCGCCGCCGTCGACTACGTGCCCTGCGACCTGGGCGACGCGGACGAGGTACGCCGCGCGTTCGAGGGCGTCACGCACGCCTCCGTGGTGATGCCGCTGGTGTACGACTCCGAAACGGTGCTGCGCTACGCGCGGAACATCGCCGACGCGGCGCGTGAGGCGGGAGTGGAACGGCTCGTCTACAACGTCAACACCCCGCTGCCGAAGGAGACCACGCCGTACGCCGCGTTCGAGACCCGCCGTGCGGCGGAGTCCGTCCTGCGCGAGAGCGGGGTGCCCACGGTGGTGCTGCGCCCGCCGGTGTACCTGGACAACCTGTTCAGCCCGTGGAACGGCCCGGCGCTGGTCAACGACGGTGTGCTCGCCTACCCGCTGCCGGCCGGGCAGCGGGTGGCGTGGATGTCGCACGACGACCTGGCGGCGGCGACCGCCGCGGCCCTGGAGGGGGAGGGTCTGGCGGGACAGGTGATCGGCGTCGGCGGGGCCGAGGTCGTCACCGGCCCGGAGCTGGCCGAGGCCTTCTCCTCGGCCCTGGGGCGCGAGGTGTCCTACCAGCAGCTCGACGTCGGCCACTTCGAGGCCGGCCTGGCCCAGCTCCTGGGCGCCGAGTCGGCCGCCGGGGTCGCGGGCATCTACCGCTACGCCGCCGACGGCGGGGACCCGGACCTGCTCGCCCCGGACCCGTCCGGGGTCGAGCACACGCTGGGCATCCGGCTGACCCCGATCACCGACTGGGTCAAGGCCCAGCCCTGGGAGCACTGGGCGGCCGAGAACACCGGCTGACGCCGGGCAGGGGGAAAGCAGTTCCACAGGGGGGTGGAAGTGAGCGCACCGAGCACGCGGCCCGATACCGGCCGGGAGCCGACAGCGGTGATCGGGCTGGGGTGTCGGCTGCCCGGGGCACACGTCCCCGAGCAGCTCTGGGACCTGCTGCGCCAAGGCGGCAACGCGGTCGGAGAGGTTCCGAAGAACCGTTCCTTCCCGTCCGGTCCCGCCGTGCCGGGACGGCGCAGGTCAGCGGCGGGGCTTGGTCTCGTAGCGGGGGCCGATGCCGGGGCCCGCGTCCTCCTGGACCTCGGTGGCCAGCTTGTGGACGGCCACCAGATCGTGCAGCAGCACCCGGGTCCGCTCCTCGGGCAGCTCCGCGGCCCGGGACACGTCCTGGAGGTGGACGGGCTCGCCGGGGTGCCTGCCCTCCTCGGCCGCGAGGGCGCGGAAGACCTTCTCGTGCTCCTCGCCGTACGGCGGCGCGCCGCGGCCGGTGAACGTGCGGCCGGTCTGCCCCACCGGACGGGAGCCGGTGTCCGCGGCGCGCCGGCCCTGCTTGCCCTGGTCCCGGGTCTCCAGCCGCTCCTCGTGCGTGATCGCGGACCGGCCGGTGAGGTGGGTGCGCTGCTTGGACGCGCCCGTGGTCTCGCTCCGCTCGCTGGGCTGCTGCCCGGCCCGCTCGGCCTCTCGGGCCGCGGCCCGCTTCTGGTCCTCGTCGCCTTCCATCTTCTTGCCCGACATGGAGCCTCCTTTCAGGGTCTCGGGAGCCCGGGCACCGGGCCTCCGGGGCCCGGGCCGCGAAAACACGGAAGTCGCCGCCGTCGGTGGGCCGGCACCTCCCGCGCCGGAGGCGCGTCCGCCTCCCTCAGCGATCCAGTTCGTCCTCCACGGGGGGTTTGGGTGCGTCCCTGAGGTGCTGCGACAGTCCCGGCTTGCCACCCTTCCGGGCCTGTTCGGCCCGCTGGGCGGCGCTGTGCCCGAGGTCGGAGTCGGGATCCACCCGGACCGAGCGCGCGACCTGGTCGCGATTGTCGTACCGGTCCGGGGGGATGCCGCGCAGCGCCTTGAGCGCCTCGCCGGACGCGCCGCCGACCTTCGCGGCCCGCAGCAGCTCGTCCTTGTCCGCCGGGAAGTCGACGTCCTTCAGCGCACCGAGGATCTCCTGTACGTCCGTATGAGCCATGTCGGGCGAGTCCCCGGCAGAACGGGATGAAAACCGCCGATGGCGGCCGGTTGTCCACAGGGGTCCTGCCGCCGCCCGTGCCTCGGTTAGCCTCGGCGTCCGCAGTACCGAGCACGAAGGGGGCGTCATGGCCGTCGACCACGTGGAGAGGCCGGAGTCCGGAGCCGGGTCCGGACCGGCGATCAGCCTGGAGAAGGTGGAGGCCACCGCCCCCGGGCTGGTGAGTCTGTACAAGCAGGCCGCGGTCAGCCTGGAGAAGCACCGGCTGTCGGGGCAGCGGGCCGCGGTCTACCTGGTGCTGGACCGCTCCGGATCGATGCGGCCGTACTACCGCGACGGCACCGTCCAGCACCTGGCCGAGCAGGTCCTCGGGCTGGCCGCGCACCTGGACGACGACGGACGGGTGCCGGTGGTCTTCTTCAGCACCGGCGTGGACGGGAGCGCCGAGGTGGCGCTGGAGGACTACGCCGGGCGCGTCGAGGCCCTCCACTCGTCCCTGGGGCACATGGGCCGCACCAACTACCACCTCGCGATGGAGGCGGTGATCGGGCACTACCGGGCGAGCGGTTCCACCGATCCGGCGCTGGTGGTCTTCCAGACCGACGGCGGCCCCACCTCGAAGGCCGCCGCCGAGCGTGTGCTGTGCGAGGCGTCGCGCCTGCCGCTGTTCTGGCAGTTCGTCGGGTTCGGGGAGGACGAGTTCCGCTTCCTGCGGAAGCTGGACGACCTGCCCGTGCCGGGCAGGCGGGCGGTGGACAACGCCGGGTTCTTCGCCGCCGGCCCCGACCCGCGCGCCATACCCGACGCCGAGCTGTACGACCGGCTGACCGGCGAGTTCCCCGACTGGCTGCGGGCCGCCCAGGACGGCGGCATCGTGCGCTGACCCGGGCGGCCGCGGGCGGCGGGGCACGCGGCGGTCAGCGGCCCGTCCACAGGTAGGTGACGGTCACCCAGCCGTTGTCGCGCAGCCCGACGTCGCGGAAGGTGCCGTCGGCCAGGTCGATGCCGGCGGGGTTGAGCACCCGGCGGCCCTTCCCGTCGCGTCCGCCGTTGTAGCCCGTGTAGTACGCGGCCTCCGCCTCGGGCACCCCCCGCGGCAGGTCGCGGAAGGTCTGGCGCACCGAGGACGGGTTCCAGTAGTCGTCGCGGATGTTCCAGGGCCCGACGTCCCACACGGGGGCGGTGACGCAGCGGGCCGGGCCGCAGACCCGCACCGAGTACTCCCGGCCGCCCTTGCGCGACAGGCCCCGGCGGGAGGGAAGGGCCACGAAGCGGTCGTTCTCCCGGATGACGTGCCCGTTGGCGGTGGTGCGGCCGACCAGGCCGATCCGGGTGGCGAAGACACGGGCGCCGTACGCGGCGGCCGCCTGCGGCTCCTGCCGGGCGTCCGGGTCGGTGTCGGCGCTCACCTCCAGGCCGCGCAGCCGGATCGCGCCCTCGGGATCCCACATCGCCAGCCGGACCTGGACGGTGGTGACGGCGCGCGGGAGGACGGCGGTGCCGCCGTCGGCGTCGCCCGCCTCGCGCCACTCGGTCCACGGGCCGTCCCCGGTGCGGCCGCGGACGTCGAAGGCGATCCCCGCGTCGCCGGGCACCTGTGCGTCGGGCCTGATCCGGACACGGTTGGCCTGCCGGTCGAGCCGGTGCGGGGCCAGGACCTGGACGCCGTAGTCGCCGGTCGTGCGCAGCTCCCCGCCGGTGTGGCGGACGCCGCTGTCGTCGGCGTCCACCCGGGACAGGTCGGCCGCCCAGGTCTGGACGGGGCCGGGCGCCTCACGCGCGGCGGGAACGGGAGCCGGGGCGGCCGGCGGCGCGAGGCCGAGGCAGAGCAGAGCCACGGCCGGCAGGGCGGCACGGGTGGCGCGGGTGGTGCGGAACGGGCG
>NZ_JAKMAY010000278.1:0-7489 GCF_022015835.1 Streptomyces sp. ICN903
CCGCCCGCCCCCTGAGCCTCATGGAGCGCCCATGCCCACCGCCCGTCTCACCGTCGACCCAGGCTTTCGCATCGGGACCGTGGACCGGCGCCTGTTCGGCTCCTTCGTCGAGCACATGGGCCGGTCGGTCTACACAGGTGTCTTTGAGCCGGACCACCCGGCGGCCGACGAGGACGGCTTCCGCACGGACGTCCTGGACCTCGTCCGCGAACTCGGCGTCACGCTCGTGCGCTACCCCGGCGGCAACTTCGTCTCCAACTACCGCTGGGAGGACGGGGTCGGCCCGGCCGACCGGCGCCCCACCCGCCTGGACCTGGCCTGGCGCAGCGTGGAGAGCAACGCCTTCGGCCTCAACGAGTTCATGGCCTGGGCCGGCAAGGCCGGCATCGAGCCGATGATGGCCCTCAACCTCGGCACCCGCGGCACGTCCGAGGCCCTGGACCTGCTGGAGTACACCAACCACCCGGGCGGCACCGCCCTGTCGGACCTGCGCCGCTCCCACGGCGTGGCCGACCCGCACGGCGTCCGTATGTGGTGCCTGGGCAACGAGCTCGACGGCCCCTGGCAGATGGGCCACAAGACCGCCGCCGAGTACGGCCGGCTCGCCGCCGAGACCGCCCGCGCCATGAAGCGTTTCGACCCCGGCCTCGAACTGGTCGCCTGCGGCAGCTCCAACGCCTACATCGACACCTTCGCCTCCTGGGAGGCGACCGTCCTGGAGCACACCTACCCGTTCGTCGACTACGTCTCCCTGCACGCCTACTACGACCCCACCGACCGCGACGCCGACTCCTTCCTGGCCAGCGCCACCGAGATGGACCGGATGATCGACTCCATCGTCTCCACCGCCGACCACGTCGGCGCCAGGCTGCGCGACCGGAAGAAGATCAAGCTCTCCTTCGACGAGTGGAACGTGTGGTACCAGAGCCGCTTCGGCGGCGAGGACTCCCTGGACTGGCGGCCCGCGCCCCGCCTCATCGAGGACGTCTACGACGTCACCGACGCGGTCGTCGTCGGCAGTCTGCTGATCACCCTGCTCCGCCACGCCGACCGGGTCGGAGCCGCCTGCCAGGCACAGCTCGCCAACGTCATCGCCCCGATCATGACCGAGCCCGGCGGCCCCGCCTGGCGGCAGACGATCTTCCACCCCTTCGCGCAGACGGCGCGCCATGCCCGGGGCACCGTGCTGCGCGTCGAGCCGGACTCGCCGGTGATCGAGACCGAGCGCTACGGCGAGGTCCCGGCCCTGTGGGCCACGGCCACCCATGACGAGGAGAGCGGCGAGATCGCCCTGTTCGCGGTCAACCGCGACCGCACCTCCCCCCTCGCCCTCACCGCCGATCTCAGACCCTTCCCCGGCGCCCGGGTCGTCGAACACCTCGCGCTCGCCGACGACGACCCCTCCGCGGTCAACACCGCCGAGCGTCCCGACCGCGTCCGGCCCCGCCCGGTGGTCGGCACCGAGACCGGCGACGGTGTCCTCAAGGCACATCTGCCGCCGGTCTCCTGGAGCATGATCCGCCTCGCCACCCGCTGACCGTCCCCGCACCCCGCCGCCTCGGTAGCGACCCACCACCTCCCAGGAGCAGACAATGAGCAGTACATCCCCGTACGGTACGAACATGCGGCGCAGATCCTTCCTCGGCGCCGCGGGCGCCCTGGCCGGCACCGGTCTGCTCACCGCCTGCGGCGGGGGCACCAAGCTGGGCGCCGACGAAAGCGGCCCCGACGACGCGCCCGAGTTCAAGGGCGGCGAGTACGACGGCCCCAAGGTCACCCTCCAGTACTGGAACGGCTTCACCGGCGGCGACGGCCCCCACATGCGCGCCATGCTCAAGGCGTTCAACGAGGAGTACGCCGGGAGGATCGAGGTGCGCAACACCACCCGGCAGTGGCAGGACCTCTACCCGGCCATGCCCACCGCCATCACCGCGGGCAAGGGCCCCGACGTGGCCGTCATCCACAACGACTGGGTCGCCACCTTCGCCGCACGCCGCACCCTCGTCCCACTGGACGACCTGGTCTCCGCGCTGGAGCTGACCGAGTCCGACTTCATCCCCGCCGTCTGGCAGGCCGGGATCTACCGGGACAAGCGCTACAGCATCCCCCTCGACGTGCACTGCCTGGCCGACTACGCCAACGCCAGGCACCTGGCCCGCGCAGGACTGGACGCGCTGCCCACCGACCGCTCCGGCTACGAGGAAGCGCTCGCCGAGCTGAGTGACGCCGGGGTCGAAACCCCCTTCTGGATGCCCAACAAGTGGCCCGCCCACCTGATGTTCATGTCCCTGCTGTGGCAGTTCGGCGGCGAGCTGTACGACACCGAGGGCACCGCCGCCAAGTGGGGCTCGGACGCCGGGGTCGAGGCCCTGTCGTGGATGCGCGAGCAGATCACCAAGGGCCACAGCCCCGCCCAGGTCGCCCAGGACGCCCAGTACAACGCCTTCAAGAACAACAGGGTCAGCTTCACCTGGGACGGCATCTGGCAGATCAACGACCTCAAGGCCAACGCCAAGAACCTGCGCTGGGAGATGGCCCCGATCCCCACCATCGGCGACGCCCCCGCCGCCTGGAGCGCCTCCCACAACTTCGTGCTCACCTCGCAGGCCGCCGAGGACGAGAACAAGGTCAAGGCCGCCAAGTTCTTCATCGACCACATGAGCAAGCGCTCCACCGAGTGGGCCAAGGCCGGGATGATCCCCGCCCGCAACTCCGTCCGCGAGGACTCCGAGGTCGCCGGGCTGCCGCAGATCGAGCTGGCGGAGGACCTGGAGATCTTCCACTTCCTGCCCGCCCTCCCCGGCATCGGCGACGTCCAGTCCAAGGCGCTCGAACTGGCCGTCCAGAAGGCCGTCCTGGGCCAGCTCCCGCCCGCCGAGGCTCTGGCCGAGGGCGTGCGCACGGCCGACAAGCTCCTTGCGGAGAACAAGCAGAAGTACGCGAAGTGAGGCATCCGACGTGGCACTGCGGCTGACCGCACGGCCGTCCACCGCGGGAGCACGAGCCGGGCGTGGCCGGACCCCCGCCCGGGTCGCCACCCGCTCCTACCGGTGGTGGACGCCGTACGTCTTCATGGGCCCCTACCTGGCCCTGTTCGCCGTCTTCGTCCTCGCCCCGATCGGCTACGGCCTGTGGATCAGCCTCCACTCGTGGGACATCAACATCCCGGCCAAGCCCTTCGTCGGCCTGGACAACTACCGCGAACTGTTCGACCTCGGGAGCGTGGAGGGGCCGCGTTTCTGGACCGCGATGCGCGCGACGGGGATCTTCACCGCGCTGTCCCTGCCGTTCCTGCTGGCCGTGCCGCTGTTCGTGGCGATGCTGATGAACGGCAGGTTCCGCGGCCGCAACCTGTACCGGGCGGTGTACTTCGCCCCGTACGTGCTCGGCGTCGCCGTGGTCGGCCTGCTGTGGCGCTTCCTGCTCGACGGCAACATCGGCATGGTCAACCACTACCTGGGCGTGCTCGGGCTGCCCGACGACATCCAGTGGACGACCGACACGCCCGCCGCCTGGTGGGGCCTGGTGGGCGTCACCGTCTGGTGGACGCTCGGCTTCAACGCCGTCATCTACCTCGCCGGACTCCAGGACATCCCCACCGAGCTGTACGAGGCCGCCCGCGTCGACGGCGCCGGCGCCTGGCAGCGGTTCGTCCACGTCACCCTGCCCGGGCTCCGCCCGGTGCTGCTGTTCGTGATCAACGCCACGCTCCTGGCGTCGGCCAACATGTTCGGCCAGTCCTATCTGATCACCACCGGCGCCCCGGCGGACGAGACCAAGACCGCGATCTTCCTGATCGCCGAGACCGGTCTGCGCCGGTTCGAGATGGGCACCGCCTCGGCGATGAGTTTCGTACTCGCCCTGGCGCTGATGGCCGCCAGCGCGGTGATCTTCCGCATCTTCCGCGAACGTCAGGAGGACCGATGACCGCCGCCCGCTCCGGCTCCGCCCCGGTGTCCGGGTCCCGGACGCACGAGGGCCGACCCGTCTCCGAGACGACGGAGCCGTCCCCCGGGGCGGCGGGACGGGCAGGGGCCGGCCGGGTGGGCGCGGCCCAGGCGCCCACCCGCCGGCTGCGCCGCTCCCTGCTCCACCTCGTCCTGGGCGTCGTCGCCGCGCTGTACCTCAGCCCGCTGCTGTACATGCTGGCCACCTCGTTCAAGACCCGGGGCGAGGCCGGGGCCACCGAACCGCGCTGGACGCCCGACCCGTTCACCCTCGACGCGTACCGCCAGGTGCTGGGTTCCACCGACAGCCCGGTCGTGCAGTGGTTCCTCAACAGCCTGCTGGCCGCGACCGCCCACTCCGCGCTGGTGCTGGCCACCGCCACCCCGGCGGCGTACGCGCTGGCCCGTATGGACTTCCGCGGCCGGGGTGTGATCTTCGCGGGCGTCGTGGCCACCCTCTTCGTGCCCCCGGTGATCCTGCTGGTCCCCAACTTCCTGATCGTCAACGAACTGGCCTGGGTGGACACCCTTCCGGCGATCATCGTCCCGGCGGCGGCCGGCGCGTTCGGCGTCTTCTTCCTGAGGCAGTTCTTCCTCACCCTTCCCGGGGAACTGGAGGAGGCCGCGGAGATCGACGGCTGCAACCGGTGGCAGATCTTCCTCCGGGTGGTGCTCCCGCTCGCCCGCCCGGCCCTGGTCACGCTCGCCCTGCTGTCGTTCCTGAGCAACTGGAACGACTTCCTGTGGCCGCTGTACGTGCTGCTCAGCCCCGAGACGCTGACTCTGCCCGCCGGTCTTGCCAACTTCCAGGGCGCCAACAACATCCGCTACGACCTGCTGATGGCCGGGGCCGTCATCGCAAGCGTCCCCGTGCTGCTGCTGTACGTGGTGGCGCAGCGCTGGGTGATCGAGGGGGTGTCCCGCTCGGGACTGAAGGGGTGAGACGGGCCGGTCGGGTCCGGCCTGTGGCGCTCACCCCGTGCGTGCGACCGGGCGGCGTTCCAGCGGAGTGAGCAGGAAGCGGCCCACCAGGCCCACCCCCGAGTCCAGCCGGCGGGTGAACTCCTCGGCCAGTTCCGGCAGCCGCCGCATGCTCCACAGCAGCCGCGCCGCCGACCAGGCCGAGTCCCTGGCCCGCTCCATGTTCCAGCCGGCGATCAGATGGGTGAGCGGATCGGCGATGTCCAGCGGACCGGGACCGGGCGCGAGGTCCTCGCGGATCCGCTCCTCCAGCTCCACCAGGACGTCCCCGATCCGGTCGAACGCGCCCTGGAGCGCGGAGGGTTCGCACCCGTGCGCCCGGGCGGTCTCCACCACGGCCATCGCCAGGTCGTACCCGATGTGCGCGTTGACCCCCGCCAGCGCGAACTGCGCGGGGTGCAGGCCCGTGTGGTGGCGCGCCCGGAACAGCGGACGCCAGCAGGCGGGGACGGGTCCCCCGGCGGCGGCCAGGTCGACGGCGGCCGGATAGCGTCCGGCGAAGACCGCCGCCAGGGCCGCCGCGGAGCGGGGGCGGGGCAGGAGACCGTCGACGAGGCTGTGGCGCACCGACAGCGTCACGGACAGATAGACCCGGTTGAAGGCCGCCACCCCGTCGTGCGGCGGCAGTTCCTCCTGGAGCGCGCGCATCCGCGCGATCACCCCGTCCATCCCCTCGGCCCCGCCCGCCTCGCCCGTCCGGTCCGCGGCGGCGGGTCCGGCGGCGGACCCGGACTGCGTCATCGTCATGCGCTCAGCGTGGCAGAAAGGGGCCGGACGCAGGGGGGAGAGCGGGAAGTCCCCCGGATCGGGCGACCCCCGAACGGACGGCGAACCGCTGTCCGCCGGGGGAGCGGCGGGCGGCAGGGGGCGGCCGCAACGCCGCCTGCCGCCTACCGCTTGCCGGGCCCGGTGCCGTCCGTGCCGCCGGCGCCGTCCGTGCCGCCGCCCGCGGTCTCGGCCCCGGTGTCGGTGTCGGTGTCGTAGGAGGAGGTGCCCTCGTCCAGCAGCGGCTCCTGGGCACGCATGTGCGCCGGGGCCAGCGCCCGCAGCACGTGGTAGCCGGTGAGGACGACGATGGTGCCCAGCGCGATGCCGTTCAGTTCGAAACTGTCGGTGATCTCCAGGCTGACGCCGCCGACGCCGATGATGACGCCCGCCGAGACCGGCACCAGGTTCAGCGGGTTGCGCAGGTCCACCCGGCCCGCGAGCCAGATCTGCGCGCCGAGCAGGCCGATCATGCCGTAGAGGATCACGGTGATCCCGCCGAGCACACCGCCGGGGATCGCGGCGATCACCGCGCCGAACTTCGGGCAGAGCCCGAACAGCACGGCGAAGCAGGCGGCGGCCCAGTAGGCGGCGGTGGAGTAGACGCGGGTCGCGGCCATCACGCCGATGTTCTCGGAGTACGTGGTGGTGGCCGGGCCGCCGACCGCCGTGGACAGCACCGTGGCCGCGCCGTCGGCGCCGATCGCGGTGCCCAGCTTGTCGTCGAGCGGGTCGCCGGTCATCTCGCCCACGGCCTTCACATGGCCCGCGTTCTCCGCGATCAGCGCGATCACCACCGGCAGCGCCACCAGGATCGCCGACCACTGGAACTCGGGGGCGTGGAGGGAGGGCAGCCCGATCCAGTCGGCCTCGGAGACGCCCGAGAGGTCCAGCCGCCAGTGGTCGACGGCCTCCCCGCCGCCCGCCGGGGAGTGGATCTTCCCGAAGACCAGGTCCATGATCCAGGAGACGACGTAGCCGAATACCAGCCCGAGGAAGATCGCCACACGGGACCAGAAACCGCGCAGCGCCACCACCGCGAGCCCGGTGAAGAGCATGGTCAGCAGCGCCGTCCACTGGTCCTGCGGCCAGTACGTCGAGGCCGTCACCGGGGCCAGGTTGAAGCCGATCAGCATCACGACCGCGCCGGTGACCACGGGAGGCATCACGGCGTGGATGATCCGCGCGCCGAACCTCTGCACCACCAGGCCGGCCAGCAGCAGCACCACGCCGACCACCAGCAGCGCCCCGGTGATCGTCCCGCTGTCGCCGCCCGACGCCCGGATCGCCGCGGCGACGCCGACGAAGGAGAGGCTGGAGCCCAGATAGCTCGGCACCCGGCCGCGCGTCATGAGCAGGAACACCATGGTGGCGACGCCCGACATCATGATGGCCAGGTTCGGGTCCAGGCCCATCAGGACCGGGGCGACGAAGGTGGCGCCGAACATGGCGACCACGTGCTGTGCCCCCAGCCCGGCCGTCCGCGGCCACGACAGCCGCTCGTCGGGCCGTACGACGGCTCCGGGCGCCGGTGTGCGACCGTCGCCGTGCAGGGTCCAGCGCAGACCGAGGCCCATGGGTGCTCCGTTTCGTGCTCACGCGGTGGTGCGCTCCGGCGCGCTCCGGAGTACTTCGGAGCGCGCCGGGGTGTGATCGGGTGTGACCGGAATCGATCGGCCCACATGCTACGGGGCGCCTTCGGGGATGTCAGTCGGCGGTGCGCGGCGGGAACGACCCGCCATGGCGGCCGGGCCACCCCCCGGCCGGGAACGTCGTCCCCGCTCCCGGTCCCGCCT
>NZ_JAKMAY010000279.1:0-7486 GCF_022015835.1 Streptomyces sp. ICN903
GGGCACCGGCTCGCCGACCCCGCGCAGGTCCAGCACGGTGTCGGCGTAGCGCGCACCGGCGGGCCCGATGGAGTAGAGGCGGATCCGGGACAGCTCGTACATGGCGGCGGGGCTCTCGTTGCTCTGGCGTCGCTGGGGACGGGGTTCAGCTGTGGAAGGGCAGGCCGGCGTCGGCTGCCGGTTCGAGGGCGTCGGGGTCGGGGGGCGGCAGCAGGGTGGCGCTGCCGTCCCCGACGGGCACCACACCCAGCTCCAGCAGCTCGGTCATGGCGGCGCTGCCCGCCATGTCGCGCACCTGGAGCTGGTAGCGGGCGGTGGTGCGGTAGGTGCCCCCGGCGTCGTCGCCGGTGCGCTGGAGGAAGCCGGAGTCGGCGAGGAAGGCGGCGGCCTTGGCGACGATCCCGGTGGTGGAGCCGGCCAGCCGTCGGGAGTCCTTGGTGGCCCCGGTGGCGCTGCGCCGGGTGTACACCCGCCAGGCGGCCTCCAGGCCGGGCGCGTCGCTGGCCGGGTCGGTGTTCTCGCCCTCGCGCTCGGCGCGCTCCTCCAGTCTCCGGCAGGCCTGGCGGACGAAGGCGTCCACGCCGTTGACGGAGATCCTGCCGACGTAGCCGTCGTCGGCCAGGTCCTCGGGGCGGGGGAAGGCCAGGGCGGCGATGGCCAGATGGGCCAGGCCGTGCAGGAAGCGGTCGGTGGAGTCGGAGGTGGCGCGGCGGGCGTAGTCGCCCATGCGCACGGCGAAGACGGAGTCCTCGGCGGCGGTGACGGCCATCCCCGCGCGCGGGGAGACCTCCAGCACGACCAGCCCGAGGCCGGTGGCGACGGCGTCGGCGAGCCGGGCGAAGGCGGGCTCCTCCCGGTAGCGGCGCAGCAGTTCCGCGTACTCGGCGTCACGGGCGGGCAGCAGCTTGGGCTGCAGGCCGAAGGAGACCAGCCGGGCGGCGTCGGCGGCGTCCGGCGGGGCGAGGGCGGCGGGCCGCTGCGCGGACTCCGGTGGGGCGTCCGTCCCGGGTGACCCGTGTCCGCCCGGCCCCTCACGCTCGTCGTAACCCTCGTAACCCTCGTAACCGGCGTGGCCGCCGTATGGGCCGTACTCGTTCACGATGCCACCTCCGTGCGGTCCGCCGCCATGCCCTCGGCGTCCAGCAGGGCCGTCCCCACCACGAGGTCGGCGCCGCCGAACTCCGGGTCGTCCAGTTCCGTGCCGTCGTCCACGGCGAACAGCAGGCGCCGCTCGCCCTGCCGGTAGGCGGTGCCGACCGGCGGGCTGGCGGCGTGCACCGCCAGCAGGGCCACCAGATAGGGCAGGTCCGGGTCGCGGCGGCGGGCCTCGGCCAGCAGACCCGAAAGCCGGCGCGGGGCGTCGGCGGGCAGCTCCAGCAGCTCCCGGGCGGCCTCCATCTGCTCCTCGCTGAACCGGCTGTCGTCGGGGGTGGCGACCAGGTCCGGCTCGGGCATCTCGGCGCCCAGGTGCTCGCGGGGCACGGGCGGGGTGAGCAGCATCTCGGTCAGGTCCCCCAGGCGTACGGCCGCCGGGGCGCGCAGCCCGGTGCCGCGGGCGAAGAAGGCGTCGGTGACCTTGCCGGCCCGCTCCACCGGCAGCGGCAGCAGGGGCGCCAGCAGCTGCCCGTACAGATCCAGGCCGGAGGCGGCGGCGGGCGGGGCGAAGGCCTGCCGGTCCTGCTCGGCGCGGAAGAGCGGCCCGGCCTCCAGCAGCCGTGACTGGAGCTGGGTGTGGCGCCGGATGCAGTCCTTGACGATGTCGACCAGTTCGGCGGCGCGCAGCTTGTGGCCGGGGTTCTTGTCGGCCGGGGCCTCGTCCCGCGCCCTGCGGATGTTGGTGAGGATGGCGTTCTCGTGGCGGTAGCGGTCGGCGACGTGGTCGAGCGCCTCGGCGATCATGTCGGGGACGGCGTTGAGCCAGTCGACCGCGCGGACGTTGCGCCGGGTGGCCTCCAGGGTGCGGCGCAGCGTCTCGGCGTACTGCACGGTGCGGTAGCGGGCCTGCTCGGCGGCGAGCTGGGCGTCGGCGAGGCGGCCCCGGCTGACCAGCACCTCCAGCTTGACCTCGGCGGCGATCTGCGCGCTGGTGACGTCGGTGTCCAGGGCGCCGACCAGGACGTTGACCGCCTCGTCGGTGGTGCGCAGGTACACGCCTCCGCCCGGCCCCGGCACCTCCTCGATCAACTTGAAGTCGTAGTCGCGCCGCACGTACTCGCCGTCGGGACCGAAGGTGCCGTAGACGGCGCGGAAGCCCCGGTCGACGCTGCCGACGTTGATCAGGTTCTCCAGGACCCAGCGGGCGACCCGCTCGTGCTCGGCGGCGGGCCGCCGCGGGGCCTGGGCCGCCACCCGCGGCAGCAGCCGGGCCACTATCTCCTCGTGGTCGGCGCCGGTGTCGAAGTCCATGTGCAGGGTGACCAGGTCGATGGCGGCCAGCGCCACCTCCGCCATCGAGTACGTGCCGTACTCCCCGGCCAGGTTGGCCTTGCGCGCGTCCAGGTCGTGCAGGGGCGCGGTGCAGGCCAGTGCCCGCAGGCGCCGGGCCAGGCCCTCGTCGGCGGCCGGGCCGGGTGCGGGCCGCCCGGCGCCGGGGGACGGTGCGGATACTGCTGTGGTCACACGGCACAGATTAGGCGCTGGCACCGACAAAGATCGAAACGGCGGGTGCGCGCCCGGTCCGCGCGGCTCTCTCGGGCGGGCCGGTGCGCGGAGGCCCGGCCGGAGAGACCCGCGCGGCCGGGTCAGCGGGCCGGGGCGCCGTCGGAGTCGAGCCGGCCGCGCACCGCGCTCTGCACGCCCTCCTCCTCCGCCGGATCGGCGGCCAGCCGGCGCAGTCGCTCGACGACCCGGGTGTCGCCGGTGGCGGCGTGGCGGGCGGCGATCTCGCGGGTGGACTCCTCGCAGTCCCACAAACACTCGATGGCGAAGCCCGCCGCGAAGGAGGGGTCGGTGGCTGCCAGGGCGCGGGCCGCCCGGCCGCGCAGCTGGGAGGAGGAGGTCTCGCGGTAGACGTGCCGCAGGAGGGGGGCGGCGCGGTGCACGGCCAGCCGGCCGGCACCGTCGACCAGCGGCCGCAGACCGTCGCAGTCGGGCCCTTCGGCGCACACGGTGCGGCGCAGCGCGGCCAGCACCAGGGGAGCGTCCCGGTCCGTGCCGTGACAGGCCAGCAGTGCGGCGGCCGCCGTGCCCAGGGCGTCCTCGCGCCGCGCCCACCGGCGGGCGCGGTCCAGCGCGGCGGCGCCGCGCATCCGGGCGAGGGCGTCCAGCGCGGCCCGGGCGGCGGTGCCGGAGGGCTCGCCCGCGCCGGAGGCGGCCGGGTCCGCCACGGCGGCCTCGATCAGGTCGAGCGCTGCGGGGTCGCCGCGCTCGGCGAGGTGGCGCAGGGCCACGGCGCGCGCGATGCCGGGGCCGGACCGGGCGGCGTCGAGCAGTTCGGGGCGGTCCTCGGGCCCGGCGACGGCGGCCAGGCAGCGGGCCGCGGCGGCCTCGCGGTGCCGCGGGTCGCGGCCCGCAGGCGCTCCGGGCCCCGCGGGCCCGGAGGCGAGCGGTCCGCCGACGGCGGGGTCGGCGGCGGGATCGGCGGAGAGGAGCCTGTCGCCTTCCTGCGCCCAGTCGAGCACCGCGCGCACGCTCCAGCCGGGGCGCGGCCCGGACGGCCTCATCTGGCGCTGCCAGCGGCCGAAGGAGCCCTGTTCACGGGCGTGCGCGAGGCGTTCGCCCTGCTCGGGACGGGTCGGATCCTCGGCCCACAGCCGCCAGGGCCTGGGCTCGAAGGCGTCGCGGACGGCCGCCGCGAGTTCGGCGTCGCCCTCGGGGGTTCGCGGGAAGCGTGCCAGGACGGCGGGGCCCAGCGGACGCAGTCCGGCGTCGTCGTCGCGGACGGCCAGCTCGTCCAGGGCCCAGCGCCAGTTGGCGCCGCGCGCGGCGTAGCGGCGCAGCAGCAGCAGCGCGCCTCGGTCTCCGTAGGAGGCCAGGTGCCCGAGGACGGAGAGGGCCAGTCCGGTGCGTTCCTCGCCGGTGTCGGTGAGGTCGTCGGGGCCGAACAGGTGCTCCTCGATGTCGTCGAGCCCGGCGTCCAGCTCCACGTGGAGCCGTGCGTAGTAAAGGGAGCGGTGCTCGAGCCGCCAGTCGCGCCGGGGGTCACAGCGCAGACAGTGGCTCAGCGCGGCGAGCGCTTCGGCACGCGGGGCCGCGAGAGCGTGCAGCGTGCCGTCGCCGCGGCCCCTCTGGAGGAGGCCGAGCAGCGTACCGCTGGGCGCTATGTCGGAATCGACGGAATCGGCGAACATAAGGTCAGCATCCGGTGCGGGGTGAGGGACTGGCAACGGGATTTCCGCTCTCCGGTGTTCCGGCCGGTCACCGCGGGTTCGCCCCCCGTTCGTCCCGGGGTCTCCCGCGGCTTCCCGGCACCGTGCGGAAAGCGGTCACTCCGGCCGCCGAAGGATACCGGGACCGCGGCGCCGCGCCGAGTCCGCGCGCACCGGTGGTGCGCGAAACGGCGGCCCCGGGACGCCCGGGCGTCCCGGGGCCCGTCCGCCGCTACACCGCCGTACCGCCCCCGGCCCGCCGGGGCGCGGGCACGGTGGCTCCCGCGCCGGGGGATCCGGGAGCCGTGGGCAGGGCGAGCGCGAGCTCCTCGCGCAGGTCCTCGATCTTCGGATACCCGGCGTACCGTCCGGTGAGCCGGTACATCTCCCGCAGCCGGTCCCAGGTGCGGTGGGAGGAGGTGCTGCCGATGCTGACCAGGGCCAGCCGCGCGTAGCGGTCCGCCTGCTCGGGGTCGTCGGCGATGAAGCAGGCCGAGGCGAGCGAGATGTAGTCGAGGATCTTGGACCGCTCGCGCCCCTTCTCCCTCAGCCGCAGCGCCTCCTTGGCGTGCTTCTCGGCCGTCCTCGCGGCCGAGGGGTCGTGCTCGGCCAGGGTGCGGTACGCCAGTGCCTGCATCCCGTGCAGATCGGCCTCGTCGAACAGCTGCATCCAGCTGGGCGGCGGCACGTCCCCCCGGTCGGAGACGAACAGGTCCTCGGCCCGGCCGAGGGTGCGCCGCATCGCCTGTCCTCGCCCCATCGAGGCCTGGGCCCAGGCCTCGATGGTGTGCAGCATCGCGCGGGTGCGCGGCAGGGTCTCCTCGCCGCAGCCGGCCTTGGCCAGCTTCATCAGGTCCAGGGCCTCGTCGGGCTTGCCCAGGTGCACCATCTGGCGCGCGGCCCGGGAGACGGCCTCCCCGGCGCGGGGCCGGTCGCCGCCCTCGCGGGCCGCGTGCGCGGCGATGACGAAGTACTTCTGGGCGGTGGGCTCCAGGCCGACGTCGTGGGACATCCAGCCGGCGAGCACCGCCAGGTTGGCCGCCACCCCCCACAGCCGCCGCTGGATGTGCTGCGGATGGCGGTAGGCGAGCATGCCTCCCACCTCGTTGAGCTGGCCCACCACCGCCTTGCGCTGGAGACCGCCGCCGCGTGCCGCGTCCCAGGCGCGGAAGACCTCCACGGAGTGTTCCAGGGAGTCGACCTCCTCCGAGCCGACGGGTACGGCCTCGTAGCGGTCGGTTGAGGCGGGGACTGCGAGTGGGGCCCCGGCGGACCGGAGGGCGCCCGCCGGGGCCGGGTCGGTCCGGAGCCAGTCGTACAGAGCGCTGCTGAGTGCCGGTCCTGCGGTGAGCGCGGCGCCCGCGCCCACCAAGCCGCGTCGGTTGAGCATGAGGTCCATTCCCGTGAATTCGGTGAGGACCGCGGCGGTCTGCTCGGGGGCCCACGGCAGTCCGTGGACGGACTGCCGTCTGCCTGCCTGGCCCGATCGGCCGAACCCGAGGTCCTCGATGGTCACGACACGGCCGAGTCGCTCGGTGAACAGGGTCGCCAGCACCTTCGGCACCGGGTCGCGCGGGGTCTCCCCCATGTCGATCCAGCGCCTCACCCGGGAGGTGTCGGTCGCCAGCTGCGGGTGGCCCATGGCCGCCGCCTGCCGGTTCACGCGCCGGGCGAGTTCGCCCTTGGACCAGCCGGTGAGGCCGAACAGGTCCGCCAGGCGGGTGTTGGGTCCCTTGGTCACGTCGAAGCCCCCAGGTTCTCGGCTGCCTCGACAGTAGCCCTCGCGGACCGCCCCCGAAGGGGCGCGCGGGCATTCGCCAGGGTTCGCCAGGGTCCGCCAGATGGTGTGCCACCCGCACCCGGGTGTGCTGTAGGAACGCGCCACCCCGTCCGGTTCCACGGGCTCCCGCATTCCCCAGGGTGCGGCACGCCCCGGCCGGCCGGGTGGCGCGGCAATCCGTCGGCGCACGAAGGGATCCGGCTCGTCCATGAATCCAACACCGTCTCCCGTGCCGGCCCCGGTCCGGCCGCGTCCGCGACCGCAGTACGGCATGGTCCGCCCCGAGCCGGTGCGCACACCGCCCGCGGTCGCCGGTCTGCCCCGGCCGCGCCGGGCGCCCGGCGCGGGGGGCCGGCCGGCCGCCGGGAGACCGGAACCGTCCGGCCCGCAGGACGGGCGGCTGCGCACCGCCATCGCCTCGGTGCACCGGGTCTGCCCGGAGTTCCAGCCGGTGCAGGTGCTGCGCCGCGGCGGGCGCTCGGTGCTGCTGGCGGGTACCGTCGGCCGCGGCACCGCGGTCGCCAAGTGCCTGCTGGACCACTCGCCCACGCGGGTCGAGCGGTTCCGGCACGAGATAGCGGTCTACCGCACCTTCGTGCGCCACCGGCCGCCGGTGCGGGTGCCCCGGCTCATCGCGGCCGACCCCGACGGCTGCGTCCTGGTCGCCGAGCGGGCCCCCGGCCGCCCGCTGGCGCTCCAGCGGCATCCGCTGGAGCCCCCGTCGCCGGCCGATCTGCGCGCGGTGCTGGGCGCGGTTTCCCGGGTGAACGCCTGGCAGCCGCCCCCGGGAAGCTTCGGGGCCCCGGTCGACTACGGGGTGCGGATCGCCCGCTACCACGGGCTGGGGCTGCTGACGGACCGCGATCTGAGCGATCTGGGCAAGCTGCTCCACGGTCTGTCGCGCGGCGGCGGCCGCGCGCAGTTCTGCCACGGCGACGCCCTGCCGTCGAACGTGCTGCTCTCCCCGTCCGGCCCGGTGCTGCTGGACTGGGAGCACGCGGGCTGGTATCTGCCGGGCTACGACCTGGCCACCTTGTGGTCGGTGCTGGGCGACAGCCCGATGGCCCGCCGCCGGATCAGCCGGCTCGCCCAGGCCGGGGGCCGCGACGCGCGGGACGCCTTCCTGGTGAATCTGCTGCTCGTCCTCACCCGGGAGGTCCGCGCCTGCGAGACGGCCGTGCGGCGCGCCATGCGGGACCCGGGACCGGCACCGGGCTGCGACCGGACCGGTCTGCTGAGCGCCGGCGAGGAGCAGCGGCTGCTGCTGCGCCGTCTGCACGACGACTGCGCGATGGCCCGGCGTGCGGTGCGGGCGGCGGTGGGGACCCGCTGACGGTCCGGCCCGCGCGGTGCCGCGCGGGCCGGGGGCCGGATCCGGGGGAGTCCGGCAGTCCGGGGG
>NZ_JAKMAY010000028.1:0-31520 GCF_022015835.1 Streptomyces sp. ICN903
TCCCCATGTGGTGCCGTGGGCCCGGCCTCTCCCCGCCCGGGCCCACGGCACCACATGGGGAAGGAGGCTGGGAGGCGTGAGGGCGTACGGGCGTCGTGTGGGATGTCAGGCCGCCCGCGTACCGTGGAGGAATGCTGCACATATGGCGCGATGCGGACCGTTATCGGGGCGGGAACCCGGCGGCCGGCATCGAGACACGGCACTCCTTCTCCTTCTCCGGCTTCTACGACCCGTCCAACACGCGCTTCGGGCTGCTGGTCGCCTGCAACGAGGAGCGGCTCGAGCCGGGCGCGGGTTTCGCCGAGCACCCGCACGCGGATGTGGAGATCGTCTCGTGGGTGGTCGAGGGCGAGCTGACGCACGAGGACTCGGCCGGCCGCCGCGTGACCGTGCGGCCCGGGGACGTGCAGCGGCTGAGCGCCGGCCGAGGCATCCGGCACGTGGAGCGCAACGCGGGGAGCGAGCCGCTGCGGTTCGTGCAGATGTGGCTGGTGCCGGGGGTGTTCGGGGGCGAGGCGGAGTACGAGGTCGTGCGCGGCATAGCCGACGGCACCCCGTACGCCCTGGCCCGCGCCGACGCGGTGCTGCACGTGCGGCGGCTGAGCGCGGGGGAGCGCACCGCGGTGCCGGACGCCCCGTGGGTGTACGTGCACGTGGTGCGCGGCGGGCTGAGCCTGGGCGGTGAGTCGCTGGAGGCGGGCGACGCGGCGCGGATCGGGGGCGCGAAGGGGCTGGAGGCGTCCGGGGCCGGGGCCGGGGCCGAGGCGCTGGTCTGGGAGATGCACTCCGAGCCGTCCTACGGCTGAGACCGCCCCTCCACGGCGGGCTCCTCGGCGGGCCCCACCTCGGACTCCGGGGCCGGGAGGGCGCCGGCGCAGGTGGCGCGCCCGTAGGAGCCGAAGGCGGTGGAGCGCTGGACGTGCCTGCCGCGGATCGCGAGGGTGCAACTGGCCTCGCCGCCCTCCTCGCCGAGGAGGATGCTGACGGTGGGCTCCTCGCCCAGGGGCACCTCCACGGTCTTCTTCCACGGCAGGGTCACGTCCGAGGCGACGGTGGCCTTCCCGGCCTCGCTGCGGGCGAGGTAGGTGATGTCGGCCCTGCCCTCCCCCCGGACCTCGTAGGTGACCTCGGCGGTGGGGACGGCCCGATCCCCGGGCTCGTCCCCGGTGTTCAGGACGCCGTAGCCGACGAGGCCGGCGCAGGCGAGCAGCAGGGCGGCGGCGACGGCCACCACGCGCCGGTCCACACCCCGCTCGGACGTTCCCCTCCCCTTTCCGGTTTCGCCGTCGGCGGAATCGGCGGGTTCGGTGGAATCGAAAGGGGTGGTTTCCGGGTTTCCCGGCACCGGATCGTCCGGGCGGTCGGCCGATTCGTCCGTCCGCGCCTGTGCGCTCTCCCTTTCTTCATCCGATGTGTCCGTGGGCCCGGACATGTCCTTGCTCATGACGATTCCTTTCCGAGAACGCGGACATGCGAACACGGCGTTGTACACCATGCGTGCCGCCCGTGGCCAGTGAGGGGGCAAAACGCCTCAATCCGCCCCGTCGATCCGTCGTGATCTGCGGCGATGAGGCGGTGAACCGGAGAAGTGCCCGTTATTTCCGCAGGCTTGACGGGGAATCGGAAACACGCGTAGAACCCTCCGTCGGCTGCGAGAGCCGTCGTGACCGGCGGGCGACGCATTCCTTGGCGGAACCCCTTTTGCAGGGGTTCCTCCTGGGGGTGCGTCGTCCAGCCCCCACGCCGTAACGCCGATTTCACGGCCATGTTCCGTCCGTAGGCCGCCCCGTTTTCCGGGGCGGTTGCTTCGGCTTGCCCGCATTCCGCGCGTACGCGAGCGCACGGGAGGCGCGGGACCGGCCGGGAAAGGAATTCGGCAAGATGAGAAAGCGGTACCGAAGACTGCTTTCCGGACTCGTCGTGTCGGCCGTCATGGGCACCCTGCTGCCGCAGGTGGCGTACGCGGCCCCGGCGTCCAAGGACGGCGACGACGGCGGCAGGGGCGTCGTCGACACCGTCGCGGACTGGTTCTCCGGCGACGAGGACGACGGCGAGGCGGCCCCGCCCGCCGACGGCAGGGCGGCACTGCCCAGCCGCGAGAAGCTGCCCAGGGGGAAGAAGGCGCCGGCGGCGAAGCGAGTCAAGGAGCTGACCGGCAGACGCACCGCGCACGCCCGGTTCTGGCAGCTCTCCGACGGGCGCGTCGAGGCCGAACTGTCGGCCGTCCCCACCTCCTACCGCTCCGGGTCCGGTAAGAAGGCTCAGTGGAAGCCGATCGACACCGCGGTGCGTCCCAGCGACGCCAAGGGGTTCGAGTTCGCCGGCACCGCCAACACCGGCCGCAGCTGGTTCGGCTCCGACCCCGAGCGCCTGATGCGCTTCGCCAACGACACCGGCCAGGGCGTGACGATCGGCCTCCGGGACGCGACGGGCGCGAAGCTCAAGCCTGAGGCCGAGGGCGACACCGTCACCTACCCAGGCGCCCTCCCCGGAGCCGACCTGTCCTACCAGGTGGGCCCGGGCCGGGTGAAGGAGAACATCACCCTGGCCGAACGGCCCGACGGGCCGGTGTCGTTCACCTTCACCCTGGACGTCGACAAGCTCACGCCCAAGGCGCGCGAGGACGGCTCGATCGCCTTCTACGGCGAGCACCCCGGCGTGCCCGTGATGGAGATCCCCGCCGCGTACATGACCGACGCGCGCAAGGACGCCTCCTCGCCCTACGGGTACGTCCACAGCAACGACGTCACCCAGAAGCTCACCCGCCACGGCGACGACTGGCGGCTGACGGTGACGCCTGACGCCGACTGGCTGGCGGCGAAGGAGCGGCGGTACCCGGTCGTCATCGACCCCACCGTCTCCATCGCCCCCACGCCGGCGCAGTCGCAGGACGTGATGGTCCTGTCCGACCAGCCGTCGGTGAACTTCAACGCCAACTGGAAGCTGGCGGCCGGCCGTACCGACACCGGCACCGCCCGCTCGCTGATCAAGTTCCCGCTGGACGAGATCCCCGCCGGGGTGGAGGTCGACTCCGCCCGCCTGGAGATGTACTTCGACCAGACCCACACCACCGGCGGCACCGACGTGCCCGTCAGGGTGCACCGGGCCACCGGGGCGTGGGACGAGTCGACTGCGACCTGGGACAGCACCAGCTCGCTGGTCGGTGAGCTGTCGGGCACCAGCGTCCAGGTCGACGACGGCGACCCGGCCACGGCCGCCTCCGGCTCCTGGCCCGCGTCCGGCTCCACGCTGACGCAGTACGCCGTCGGCGGCGACTACCACTACAACAAGGACGGCGCGGCCGGGGACACCTACGCCTGGCAGCCGAAGGTCGAGGACACCGCCACCTACCGGGTGGACGTCCACTACGTCGCGGCCACCGACCGCGCCACCAACGCCCCCTACACCGTCACCCACCGCGACGGCTCGGCCACGTACACCGTGGACCAGTCGGCCGGCACGGGCGGGCAGTGGACCTCGCTGGGCGGCGGCAGGCAGCTTCCCTTCACCAAGGGCACCACCGGCAAGGTCGTACTCGGGGACGGTCCGGCCTCCACCTCCACCGCCGTCATCGCCGACGCGGTGCGGCTGGTGAACCCGGCCGAGATCTGGAAGAACGTCGGCGAGTACAACCAGTGGCACAAGTTCCCCGTCACCGACACCGTGCGGAAGTGGGTCTCGGGCACCGCGGCCAACCACGGCTTCGTGATCAAGGCGCGGGACGAGTCCTCCTCCGGCCCGCTGGGCGGCCCCCGCTACGAGGCGGCCGACGGCGACTACGGCGGCGAGACCTCGACCTACCCGCGGCTGACGGTCACCTGGGGCAGGACCGGCACCGCGCTGGACTCCCCGACCGTCGTCCACGGCACCGGCCCGGAGCTGCACTGGAAGGCGTACGAGAACACCAGTGATGACTCCGGTCTGGACATCGTGGAGTACCAGCTGCACCGCTCCACCCGGCAGGCCTTCACCCCGTCGGCGGCCACTCTGGTCGCACCGGTGGACAAGGCGGTCACGTCCTTCACCGACACCACCGCATCCCCGACGCCCGCCGACCACGCGGACGAGATCGGGCGGTCGTACTACTACCAGATCGCGGTCAAGACCAAGAGCGGCGAGCTGCTCGGCTCCCCGACCCGCGTCGTGGGCATCCCCAAGGCCGGCCGCACCATGAGGCTCATCCAGGCCGGGCAGAGCGACACCACCCTCTCCAGCGCCCAGCCGGACACCAACCAGGACACCATCGAGTCCTGGGGGGTCGGCCAGAAGTGGCTGAGCGTCGGCAACAACTCCGGCACCTACGGCACCACGCGCTCGGTGCTGAAGTTCCCGACCTCCGACATCCCCACCAGCGCCACCGTGCTGGAGTCCCGGATGTTCCTGTGGGCCTCGCAGACGACCACCGGAAGCGACGGGGCGGTCTACGAACTGCGCCCGCTGACGAGGACCTTCGACGAGACCACCGCCACCTGGAACAAGGCGTCCTCCTCCACCGCCTGGAGCAGACCGGGCGGCGACTACGGCTCCGCCGTCTCCGACACCACGGCGCAGTGGGGCAACGAGGTGGGACGCCACTGGTGGGACGCCACCTCGATGACGCAGGGCTGGGTGAGCGACCCGGCCGCCAACAAGGGCGCGATGCTCAAGCTCGCCGACGAGTCCTCCTCCGGCCCGCAGGAACGCAGCCTGTTCCTGTCGGCGGAGACCGCCGACCCGCAGCTGCGTCCGCTGATCCGCGTCATCTACGTCGACTCCACCGCCGAGAAGACCTACCACGCGCCGCAGACGCCGTCTCGGATGATCCCCGGTGACACCGACACCGTCGAGGTGACGGTCACCAACACCACCGGCACGGAGTGGACGGCGACCGGACACGAACTGTCCTACCGCTGGGCGCTGCCGGACGGCACCGACGCCACCACCGGCGGCAACCAGATCGCCACCGCCCTGCCGAGAGACCTCGCGCCGGGCGAGTCGGTGACGGTGCGGGCTCAGGTCAAGGCGCCGATCAACTCCGACTCCGGCAACAAGCGCCTGGACCACGTGCTCACCTGGGACGTGCGGAACAAGACCACCGGCGCCTGGGAGTCCGACGCCGGGGGAGTCCCCGGCCTGGCCCAGCATGTGGCGGTGGAGGACCCGACCTCCAACCAGCTGGGCCTGGAGAAGTTCTACTCCTACGCGGGCAAGAACACCGGCGCCGGCTCGACGGTGATGAACAACCTGTACGCGGGCAACAACGTCTGGTCGTACAACGCCTTCTCCAACCCCGGCCGCGGCCTGTCCACCTTCGCCCGGTTCTCCTACAACTCCCTGGACACCTCCGACACCGTCCTCGGCCACGGCTGGTCGGCGCAGCTGGCCGCGCCGATCCGCTCGGGCGCGGCGCTGGACTTCCACCCCAACCCGAACCCGACCACCGTCACCCTCCCCGACGGTGACGGCACCGCGCACACCTTCCGCAAGCAGACCGACGGCACCTGGAAGGCCCCGGCCGGGGTGCACTACCTGCTCCAGCAGAAGGCGGGAGTGGACTGCAGGCCGTCGGCCGACGGTGACCCGCGCGCCTGGTCGATGACGCGGCCGGACCGCACGCAGTTCTTCTTCGACTGCGACGGCTACCTGTCGGCGATCACCGACAGGAACGGCAACACCCAGACCTACACCTACGAGGAGCGCCGCTCCAACAACAAGCCGGTCAAGTTCCTCAAGTACATCACCGACCCGGCCGGCCGGCAGACCCTGACGGTCGACTACTACGACAAGGGCCAGGACTACCCCTACATCGACGACGCCGGTGTGAAGCAGTCCGGCACCAAGCTGACCAGCCCGAAGATCATCGACCACATCGCGTCGATGACCGACGTCTCCGGGCGGAAGCTGACCTTCGTCTACAGCGACAAGGGCCTGCTCGGGGAGCTGACCGACGGCGCCGGCAGCACGCAGCCGAAGGTCTTCAGGTTCACCTACGACGCCACCCAGGGCAACAAGAACGTCAAGCTCGTCAAGGTCACCGACCCGCGCGGCAACGCCACCTCGCTTGACTACTACGACCCCAGCGAGGGCGACGACCCGAAGTTCCACTGGGCGGCGCAGACCATCACCGACCGCCTCGGGCATGACACCGGCTTCGTCTACACCGACCCCGACGGCACGGCCGGCTCCACCATCCGGACGCGGGTGACGGACGCGGAGGGCAACGCCTCCACCTACCTCCAGGACGGCTACGGCCGCCCGACCCAGGTGACCAACGCCAAGTCCCAGACCACCAAGCTGTCCTGGGACGCGGACAACAACGTCACGCGCCTGGAGGAGAACAACGGCGCGGTCACCACCTACGCCTACGACCCCAAGACCGGCTACCCGCTGGAGCAGAGGGACGCCGAGGCGAACAAGAACGGCACCGAGGCACAGACCCTCACCTACGCCACGGCGATGGACGGCCATGTGGCCGACCTGTGGCGCAAGGTCTCCCCGGAGGGCCGTACCTGGCGGTTCGACTACGACACCTTCGGCAACCTGACCTCGGTCACCGACCCCAAGGGCACCGCCACCACCACCGCCGACGACTACACCACCACCTACACCTACGACACCCGCGGCCAGCTGAAGACGGCCACGGACGCGAACGGAAACACCACCACCCACGGCGAGTTCGGCCCGACCGGCTACCCGGCACTGATCACCGACGCGCTGGACAACACCACCTCGTTCGTCTACGACGAGCGCGGCCAGGTGCTGGAGAGCACCGACGCGCTGGGCAAGACCACCACGCAGACCTACGACGTCTTCGGGCGTCCGCTGGTCTCCACCGTGCCCAAGGACCAGGACGCCGGTGAGCTGATCACCACCCCGGCCCCGGTCTACGACGCCAACGACAACATCACCGAGTCCACCGCACCCAACGGGGCGGTCTCCACGGCCGTCTACGACAGCGCCGACCAGCTCACCTCGGCCACCGAGCCGAAGGACACCGACACCTCGAACGAGCGCAGGACGACCTACGCCTACGACAAGGTCGGCAACCTCCTGACGACCACCGAGCCCAAGGGCAACCTGACCACCACCGCCGGCGACTACACCACCACCCACGCCTACGACGCGATCTACCAGCTCACCTCCGTGGTCAACGCGGCGGGCGACAAGATCAGCTACAGCTACGACGACGTCGGCAATCTGGTGAAGGTCACCGACCCGAAGAAGAACGCCAGCGCCGACACCGGCGACTTCACCACCGTCTACGCCTACGACCTCAACCACCGCGTCACCACGGTCACGGACGCGGCCGGCCACACCACCTCGCGCGCGTACGACAAGGACTCCCTGGTCGTCTCCACCACGGACGCGGAGAACAACACCACGACCGTCACCTACGACGAGCGCGGCATGACCACCGAGGCCAAGGTCCCGCACACCAAGGACGCCTCGGGCACGATCACCTACCGCACCACCCGGTACGAGTACGACGAGGTCGGCAACCGCACCAAGGTGATCACCCCGCGGGCCGTGGCGGCCGGGACGACGGAGGCCTTCACCGCCCGTACCGAGTACGACGCGCTGAACCGCCCGGTCAAGCGGTTCCAGCCCTACGACCCGGCGGACTCCCGCTACAACGACCCCAACGTCTACACCGAGACGGTGTACGACGCGGCCGGCCGGGTCGCCAGGACCTCGCTGCCGCCCTCCCAGGGGCAGTCGGTCCGCAACGACACCACCTACACCTACTACGACCACGGCCTGGTGAAGTCCTCCACCGACCCGTGGGACATCGTCACCACCTACGACTACAACGACCTGGGCCTGCAGACCGCCCGCACCCTCACCTCGGCCGGAGGCTCCTCCTCACGCACGATGGGCTGGGGCTACTACCCCGACGGCAAGCTGAAGTCCCGCACCGACGACGGCGTGCCGGTCGGCAAGCACGTCGTGCTGGTCGACAACTCCGACACCCACAACACCGACTCCACCGGCACCTGGACCACGGCGGACGCCGGCGGCCAGCAGGGCTACGACCACGCCGTCCACGCGGCCGGCACCGGCACGGACGCCTTCACCTGGACCCTCAACATCCCCGCCGACGGCACCTACACCGCCTACGTGAAGTACCCGGACGTGCCGGAGACGGCGACAACGGCCACGTACACGCTCACGCACGACGGAGGAACGACCGACAAGACGATCGACCAGACCGCGGACGCCGGCACCTGGGTCTCCCTGGGCTCCTACAGCTTCAAGCGGGGCAACGACGCCAAGCTGGAGCTGTTCGAGAACGACGGCGGCACGGTCGTCGCCGACGCGGTGAAGCTGGTGCGCGACACCGGCGGCGAGACCGACACCGAGAAGAAGACGTTCACGTACACCTATGACGCGAACGGCAACCTGACGGCGCTCGACGACACCTCGTCGAGCGCGAGGATCGACAACTACGCCATCGCCTACACGGGCCTCAACCAGGTCCGGAAGGTGACGGAGTCGCTGAACGGCACAGCGAGGAAGTCGACGTCGTACACCTACGACGCCAACGGTCTGCCGGAGGCGATCACTCACCCCGACCAGCACTCGACGTACACGTACGACCTGCGTGACCTGGTCAAGACGGTCTCGATCGGCAAGTCCGCCACGGACGCCGACCCGAAGGTGACGTCGTACACGTACACCGACCGCGGCCAGCGTCTGAAGGAGACCAAGGCCAACGGCAACACCGTCGACTACGCCTATTACCTCGATGGTCCGGTCAAGTCCACGACGGAGAAGAAGGCGGGCGGCACCCTCGTCTCCTCGCACACCTACGCCTACGATCCCAACGGCAACAAGGCGCGGGACGTGGCGAAGAAGATGAACGCCGACGACCACACCGCCTACCTGGAGTCCACCACCGACTACACCTACGACCCGGCCGACCGGCTCGCCAAGTCGGTCAAGACCGGCAACGGCGCCGGGACGGAGACGTACGTCCACGACGACAACGCCAACGTCGTCAGCCAGACGCTCAAGGGCACGACCACGACGTACGACTACGACCGGAACCGGCTGCTGAGCGCCACCGCTGTCGGCGGCACCACGTCCACCTACAACTACGACCCGTTCGGCCGCCAGGAATCGGTGACGTCGGGCGGCAAGGTGATCAGCCGGAGTGTTTACGACGGCTTCGACCACGTCGTCGAGTCGCTGAGCGCCGACTCGTCGGGCGGGATGAAGTCGACCACGTACACCTTCGACCCACTGGACCGCACCGCGTCGAAGACCGCGGACGGCAAGACCACCACGTTCAACTACCTGGGTCTGTCCGGCGAGGTGCTGACCGAGGAGGTCTCCGGTGCGCTGACCAAGTCGTACCAGTACAGCCCCTGGGGCGAGCGCCTGTCGCAGGTCAAGCACGACAGCGACGGCACCACCGAGGCCGGCTACTACGGCTACAACGCCCACACCGACGTCGAGACCCTCACGGACAAGAACGGCGACACGAAGGCCACGTACGGCTACACCGCCTACGGATCCGACGAAACGTCCGAGTTCACCGGCATCGACAAGCCCGATGCCACCGACCCCACCAAGGAGGCGTACAACCCCTACCGATACAACGCCAAGCGGTGGGACGCCCAGTCCGGAACCTACGACATGGGCTTCCGCGACTACAGCCCCGGCCTGAACCGCTTCACCACCCGCGACATGTACAACGGCGCCCTCGCCGACATGAAACTCGGCGCGGATCCGTTCACCGGAAACCGCTACGCCTTCACCGGCGGCAACCCGGTGACCAACGTCGAGATCGACGGCCACTTCTTCGCTCTCCCCGCGATCGCCTACTGGGTGGCGGGAGCGATGGGTCTGTCGCTCTACGCCGCCACTCCGCAGGGACAGCAGAACCTGAGGGACGCGGGCGAAGCGCTCGGTAACCTGATGCCGTCCGCCGAGGAGGCCGGTTCCGGTTCCAGCGAGTCGTCCAACGAACCGCGTCCCAGTCCCACCCCGCAGCCGACGCCGGGCCCCGCGCCCAGGCCCGCGCCGCGGGGCACCGACACCGACAGCGCCTCCTGCAACCCGCTGCCTCTGATCGACGGAGGACGGATCTACGGAGGACTGGAGGAGTACACGAACCACCAGGGCAAGAAGGGCTGCAGGGCAACCGCTGCCTTTGCGTTCCTCACCAAGAGCGACCGCAGGTCGCGCACCGGGGCGGGTGGTCTGCCGAGGTGCCCCGAATGCGAGCCGTCCGTCAAGCCGGATGGAATGGGAGAGATAGCGGCAGGAGGCGGGAAGCCGCAGGCCGGTCACCTGATAGGTTACTGGGGGAAGGGCACCGGCCAGGATGTCCGAAACCTGGTGGCCTTGCACGGCAAGGCAAACAGAAGGATGGCCAGCAAGGTGGAACGCTTCGGGTGGAAGCACTTGACTGGGAACAACAAGCTGATCATGTCGGTCGTTCCCGTCTACGGAGATCCGCATTCGGCTGTTCCTACATCCGTCCAGGTGGGAATGACCGCATACGGACCCCAGGGAAATATCGTGGACTCTTTCTCGTGCACGGCGGTCAACTCTCCGACCGGCATCGGCTCGAAGTGCTAGAAGGAGCGTAGTAGTGGCAGCGCTTGCAGAGATACAAACCCTGTTGGGTGAACCTCGGTTCAACTGGTCGGATCCGGCGCCGTGGATCGAACTGGAGCAGGAACTCGGTATCGAATTTCCTGCGGACTTCCGTGAGATCGTGGACGCCTACGGTTCGATCGAGATCAACGGGCAGTTGTATCTGGAGCATCCCGCCGGCCATCTTCTGCACAACCTGGGAAAAACAATCAGGGGCGACCTCGACCTCTGGCGTGAAGAGGACATGGCGGAATTTCTGCCAAGTCCGGTAGGGGCGAACCCCGGCGAATTGATGCCGGTGGCGACGGCCACGACGGGCGAGGCGGTTTTCCTGTGCGTTCCCGAAACCCCCTCGTCGCCCTGGCGCGTCGTGGTCCAGGAGTTCGACAGTCCGGCTTGGACTCTCTATGAGATGACGTTCAGTGAGTGGTTGCTGGCTTATCTCGAGGGTAGGGACGTGACGTTGTGCTCTCGCAACCTCGCGCCCGACGGGCCGTTCTGGGAGTTCCTGCCCTGAGAGAAAGCGGTGGCACCCCTTCTCTGAAGGGGTGCCACCGCGTTCTTGATCCGCAATTCGAAGGGCCTGTACGAAGACGCGGCGAACGTGCGGGCCGCCGAACATCCGCGCACGGTGTCCGGGACGGCCGGTCCTGCTCCCGGTTCCGGTCTCGGAACCGGTTCCGGTGCCGTTCGGCCGCGGCGGTGGGTCAGGAGGACGCGGCGGCCCTGGTGCGGATGGCCGGGAGCTGGGAGTAGAGGTTCGCTCCAGGGCACAGGGTCGCGTAGCCGTCGCGGTGGCCGGAGATCCGGTACAGCGTCGCCCGCTCGCCGTTCTTCCAGACGCCCGTGTCCGCGGCCGCGGTGAGCGTCACCTTGCCGGCCGGGTCGGCGCCGTACAGGCCGAGCTTCCAGCCGGAGATCCGGGCGATGGCGTCCAGCGCGGCCTGGGTGGGCCGGCCGCCGTCCTCGTAGTTGCCGAGCAGGGAGACGCCCGCGGAGTTGCCGTTGAAGCCGTAGGTGTGAGCGCCCCGGACCGCCTTGTCGACGCCTCCCGCGCGGCCTTCGAAGATCGTGCCGCACTTGTCGACGAAGAAGTTGTAGCCGACGTCGTTCCAGCCGTTGGTCTTGACGTGGTAGGTGAGGATGCCCCGGATGATGGAGGCCGACTGGGTGCAGGTGTAGCTGTTCGTGCCGGCGGTGTGGTGGACGAAGACGGCGTCCACCCGGCTCATGTAGGAGGGCGGGTCCTCGACCAGCGACTCGTCGGCGCCCCACTGGGCGCGGCTGACGATCCGCGGCGTCTGCGTCTCGGACGGTGAGGGGGCCGGGGCTGTGGTGGACGGCTCACCGGTGGGTTCGGTGCTGGGGTCGGTGGACGGTTCACCGGTGGGCTCGGTGGAGGGCTCCGGTGTCGGTTCGCCGGTCGGTTCCCCGGTGGGGGCCGGGTCGGTGGAGGGTTCCGGGCTCGGCTCCCCGGTGGGCTCGGCGGAGGGTTCCGGGCTCGGCTCCCCGGTCGGCTCTCCGGTGGGTTCGGTGGAGGGTTCGCCGGTCGGGTCGGCGGAGGGTTCCGGGCTCGGCTCCCCGGTGGGAGCCTCCGAGGTGGGCTGCCGCGACGGCTCCTGGCTGGGCTCGGGCTCCTCCGTGGCGGGGGCGGAGGCGGACGGTTCCGTGGAGGGCTCGCCCTGGCTGGGCTCCGGCGCCGGCTCCGTGGTGGGCTGCCGCGACGGCTCCTGCGAGTTCCCGCCTCCGTTCATGTCGCCGACCTTGCGCCAGCCGTTGCCGATGTCCTCGCCCAGCACGCCGGGGTCGATCATCACCAGGCGCAGTCCGCCGGGCAGTTCGGCCGACTCCCCGCCTTCCGCCAGGACCCGTGCCTCGACCCCGTCGGACTCGCCGACCCACAGGGGCTCGGAGGCTCCGCGTACTCCGCTGTCCTTGCCCTCGTCGGTCTCCGGCGGCCGTATGCCGAGGTCGAGGTCCTGCCACCGCGTCCACTGCCCGCTCCGCGCGCTGCGGGTGCGGATCTGGGCGGTGCCGTCGAGTTCTGCCTCCGGGTCCTCCCAGGAGACGCCGAGCATGGAGAAGGGCCGGGTGTCCTTGCGCGGCACTGAGCGCTTCCCCGGGTCACCGCCCTGGAACGTCTCGGTGTACGCGGCCACGGGCCGCATCCTCTCGCTGCGGGCCTGCTCGCCGGAGGTGTCCGAGGTGGTGGCGACGGCGACCGTCGTCACCACCGACCCCCCGAGCACGACGGAGCCGACCGCCAGCCAGGTCCGGCGCTTCATGTCCGCCGGCCTGCGGCTGCGGCCTCTGTTCGATCCCACGTGTTCCAAACCCCCTCTGGAAGATCCCGGTGCGTCCGGCGGCCGCCGCTCCGTCTCCGCCCGTTCGGCGGCCGGCGGGCTCGGGCCCGGACGCGGACAGCGGACGGGAGCGGCCGTACCAGCGGCACGGGCCGAGTGCGGCGGCTCGTCGTACGCGCCGTGCGCTGTGGTCGCCGACGGCTTCCGCCCTGATGGCCCGCGGCACGCCCTGCCGTGCCCGGGGTGCGATGACGAGCCCCGGCTCAGGGCAGCGGCGGCACCGCGACCGGTGCGCACGGCAGATCGGGGTGCGCCCGGCCTTCCGTCCACTGTCGGACGGGCCGGTTATACCCCAGGGCATCACCGTGCGTCACTCGCGAAGAGAAAAGCCTGAAAAGGGGGCATAGCGGCGCGCTGGAGCGGAGTGGGAGCGGGCGGCCACCGGTTCCGGTGCGGTGGGCGGCCGCCGCCCGCACCGGAACCGGTCCGCATGGGGAGGCCCGCGGCCACCAGGGGGTTCGTGGGAGCCGGCACCGGGACAGAGGTGGTGCCGGTCGAGTGTGGGCGAGGTTCCGCATGGCCGCCCGCAGCGTGTGCGCCCCGATACCGCCCGGGCTCCGGCGCAGGTTGTGTACGGCTGAAGTTCACTCGGAGTTCTTCTGGGTCCGGAGGCGGCGTGGCTGCTCGCCCCGGCGAGGAGCCGGGAGTTCCGCTGACACCGCGTAAACGTGAGTACTGCCACACCACGAGGGCGTGACCAGGCAGGATGCGGCGGCGCTTGGTGAAGGGGAGGGGGATGGCCCCCTCCCCCGGACGGCGTCCGGCGTGCCGCCGCCCGGTGCCGAGCCGAACGCGAGGGGAGACGCTCATGGGCACGGAGACCACGGCGAGACCCACGGCCGGAAGGATGCGCGGGCATGTGGCGCGGTTCGTCACGGATCTGACCTCGCGGAGGGCCGGACACCGACTGCCCCTGGACTACTCGGTGAACAGCCTGCGCATCGTGGACGCGGTGATCGAGGGCATGCGCCGCCAGGGTGCGGAGCCCGACGGTCGTGTGGCGGAGGCCCTGTTCGGTCTGGGCGGGTACCTGGGGGAGGTGATGGTCCGGCAGGCCGGGGCGGTGTGGGTGGACTTCGACGCCGGACAGTGCGAGCGGTTCGGGCAACCCGTGGGCGTGCGGATGCCCGACGGGCGCGTGTGGAATCCGCTGGGCAGAGTGGCCAACCGCTTCGCGTACGGCTCGCAGGAGTCGGTGCGGACGTTCTACCTGATGCTGCACGGACGGCACCGTCCCGGTGAGGCCGGCTCCGACGCCGCCTGACGGCTTCGGCCCGTCCACGGCCACCGCGCGTGCGGTCGTGGACGGGCCGAAGGCCGGCGCGGGTGGCCGGACTAGCGGAACAGGCGTGCGGGTACGGCGGCGGCCAGCCGGCCGTACCCGGCGGGGTTCAGATGGAGCCAGTCGCCGTCGTGGAGGCCGGGGTGGAGCCGCCCGGGGTCGGCGGGGTCGCGGACGGCGCGGTCGAAGTCGATGACGGAGTCGAAGCGGCCGCTGGTGCGGATCCATTCGTTGACCGTCTGCCGGGCGCGTTCGCGGTACCCGGCCGGGTCGTCGTACATCTCGTTGCCGCCGAAGGGCAGCAGCGTCGCGCCGTGGACCTCGATGCCGTGGGCGTGGGCGCGGGTGACGATCTGCTCGTAGGCGGCGATCAGGTCGGCCGCGACCCGCTTCTGCGCGGCCTCGGTGGCCGCCGCGGTGCCGATGTCGTTGACGCCCTCGAAGACGATGAGCGACTCCACCCCGGTCTGTGCCAGCACGTCGCGGTCCAGCCGGGCCAGGACGTTGGGGCCCAGCCCGTCGTTGAGGACGCGGTTGCCGCCGGCGGCCTGGTTGAGGACGGCGAGGCGGGCGGTGCCGCGGCGGGTCTGGAGCCGGTCGAACCACTGGTCCGTCCAGCGGTCGTTGCCGTTGGTGGTGGAGCCGCGGCCGTCGGTCAGGGAGTCGCCCAGGACGGTGACTGCCCGGGTGGACCTGGCCGACCACGTCTCGACTCCGCTGAGGAAGTACCAGTGGTCGGTCGCCGTCGCACCCGGCAGGTCCTCGGCCGCGACGTGGTCGCCGCGCAGGAGGTGGGAGGTGGTCCGGGAGCCGGGGTGGGAGGTGATGTCGTTCGATGCCTGGCCGTCCGCCAGGTAGAGGGTGACGGCGAGATTGGCCCCCGCGGCCACCTTCATGTCCACCGGGTCGGAGACCACCTGTGCTCCGACCGGGACGAGAGCCGAGGGCCTGCCGCTGAAGGTCAGCGGGCGGGAGGTGCCCGGACGTATCGCGTCGGTCCCGGCCCTCCCGTCCTCGGGGAAGGCCACGGAGGCGGCGGTGATGGGCAGGTCCGCGCCGCCGAAGGCGTTGGAGAAGCGCAGCCGCACCTTGTCGCCGCCGACCGTGACGCGGACGGTCTGCCGCAGTGTGGTGTCCTCCATGACCAGCCCCTCCTCGGTGAAGGGGGCGGGCGGCATGTTGTGGGGCTCGGTGAGCTGCGGCATCGACGTCCAGGTGTTCACCCAGTGCCGCGCGGCCCTCTTCGACGCCGCCGGAGTGGCGGAGGCGTGGGTGCCCGCGCGGTCCCCGGCGCCGGGAGCCGCGTTGTCCAGGGCGCCGGTGGCCTGGGAGGTCACGAGCACGGTCGCCGCGAGGGCTCCCGCGGTGAGCAGGCTCGTCAGGGACGATCTCCGTCTCATGGGCTTTCCGACCTCCAGGGTCCGTCGCCGTCCGGTGGGCGTGAGCGACCCTAATGGGCTCGGGCGGAAAGACAAGAGGAATTCGTGAACTCGCCTGATTAATTTGCTCGGTGAGGGGTCGGAGGGTGCTGGAGAGCCCCGGGTCGGGCCTCGCGGGCCGCCCGGGGCGCGGGTGACGGGCAGGGGGGTTTGCGACCGTGTCCGCGGCTTCGCCGAAGGGCGGGCCGCACGGGCCGGTCGCTCAGCCGTCGCGGCCGCTCAGCCGTCGCGTACGAGCGAGGCGAAGCGGAGGGCGACGGTGCGCCACACCCCGGCCGAGGCGGGCTCGTCGGCCTCCGCCCGGCGCACGGTCTCGGCGGGATCGAAGCCCAGGCGCCGCAGCCGCTCCGGATCCCACGCCCTTACCTGTGCGGCCGTCACCTCGGGGTGGAACTGCGTGCCCCACGCCCGGCCGCCCACGGCGAACGCCTGGTACGGACACCGCTCGCTCCGCGCCAGCCACCGGGCGCCCGGCGGGAGTTCGGTGATGGCGTCGACATGGTTCTCGATCGCGGCGGTACGGTCGGGCAGCCCGTGGAAGAGCGGGTCGCCCGCCGCCTCGGGACGCAGCGTCAGCGGTGTGCTGCCGATCTCCGGCTCGCCGTGCTCCGCCGCGACCTCGCCGCCCGCGACCTGGGCCAGCATCTGGCCGCCCAGGCAGATCCCGAACACCGGGACGCCGCCGTCCAGCGCCTCGGCGACCAGGGCGCGGGTGGGGGCGAGCCAGGGGGCGCGCGTGTCGTCGTCCGGCAGGTAGCCGCCGCCGAGGACGAGGACGCCCCGGTGGCCGTCCGTCCGGGCGGGCAGCGGCTCGCCGTCGTAGGCGCGGACGACGTCCAGCGCCGCACCGCCCTCGGCCAGCCAGGCGCCGAACCGGCCCGGCCCGCCGTTCGGGGTGTGCTGCACCGCCAGTACGCGCGGCTGCCCGCCCATGTGCCGCTCCTTCCCGCGCCGGCCTGCGGCCGGCCCGTGGTCGGTCCGTGCCGACCGGCACCGGTCGGCGTGTCTCAGTGCCCGCGCAGTTCGGCCAGCACCGCGTCGGTGAACGGCGGCCACGCCTCGACGGCCCAGGGGCCGAACGCCCGGTCCGCCAGGGCCACACAGGCGGCGCCCGCTTCCGGGTCCACCCACAGGAACGTACCCGCCTGCCCGAAGTGGCCGAAAGTGCGCGGTGAGGAGAGGGCGCCCGTCCAGTGCGGGGACTTGCCGTCGCGGATCTCGAAGCCCAGGCCCCAGTCGTTGGGCTTCTGGTTGCCGTAGCCGGGCAGGACGCCGGGCAGATCCGGGAAGACCACGGTCGTGGCCTCCGCGACGGTGCGCGGATCCAGCAGGCGCGGGGCCTGGAGTTCAGCGGCGAAGCGGACCAGATCGGCCAGGGTGGAGACACCGTCCTTGGCCGGGGAGCCCGGCAGGTCGGTGGCGGCCATGCCCAGGGGGACGAGAACGGCCTGGCGCAGATACTCCGGGAAGGGGATGCCGGTGGCCTTGGCGATGTGGTCGCCGAGCACCTCGAAACCGGTGTTGGAGTAGATCCGGCGGGTGCCCGCGGCGGCCATCGTGCGCTGCTCGTCGAAGGCCAGACCGGAGGTGTGGGCGAGCAGGTGCCGCACCGTCGAGCCCTCGGGACCGGCTGGCTCGTCCAGCTCGATCGCGCCCTCCTCGACGGCGATCAGCGCCGCGTACGCCGCCAGCGGCTTGGTGACCGAGGCGAGGGCGAAACGGTGACCGGCGGGGCCGTGCGTCCCGGCCACCGTGCCGTCGGCGGTCACGACGGCCGCCGCCGCCGTCTTGACCGGCCAGTTCTCGATCATGCGCAGGCTGTCCATGCTCCCGAGCCTAACCTGGGGCTCAGCGGGCGGGCGTGGCGGGATTTCGCCCCCGTTATTCGCTTGCCTGGAGCGCACTCGAACTCCGTAGCGTTCCCCCATGACCGTGACGCAGACGCAGGTGCAGACGGGGACGGACACGGACACGGACACGGAGGCCGGTGGGGAGGCCGGGGAGCCGCTGACGGACGTGTGCGCGGCGGCCGAGGTGCCCCACCCGCGGCCGGACGGGCGGGACCGCTACACGATCAGCGAGGTCGCCGCGATCACCGGTCTGAGCGCCCACACGCTGCGCTGGTACGAGCGGATCGGGCTGATGCCGCACATCGACCGCTCCCACACCGGACAGCGCCGCTTCACCAACCGCGACCTGGACTGGCTGGCCTTCGTCGGCAAGCTGCGTCTGACGGGAATGCCGGTGGCGGACATGGTGCGCTACGCGGAACTGGTGCGCGCGGGCGACCACACCTTCGAGGAGCGGCAGGAGTTGCTGCGCGCGACCCGCGAGGACGTCAGCCGCAGGATCGACGAGCTGCGGAGCACACTGGCGGTCCTCGACTTCAAGATCGACTTCTATGCGGACGCCCGCCGGGCGTCGGAGAGGTTCTGAGAGGCCGGGCGAGCCGGGGGACGGGAGTGAACGGATCGCCGTGGCGCGGCGCGGCTCGGTGCGGCGGGACGGGAGCGGGCCCGTCGTGCCTCACGGCCCGTCGTGCCCACGGCGCCCGGCAGGGCTCACAACTCGGCGAGGAGGTCGGCCTTCTTCGCGCTGAACTCCTCGTCGGTGAGCAGCCCGGCCCCGTGCAGCTCGCCCAGATGCCGGATGCGGTCGGCGATGTCGGCGGGGGCGGGCCGGAACGCGGCGGCCGGATCCGCCGCGCGGGAGACGGGAGCCGCCGCCTCCAGCACCGGGGCGGGCTCGGCCGCCCGTACCGCCTCCAGCACCGATGCCGCCAGCGGCAGCGACTCGTGCACCAGGCCGTAGCCGAGGCCGAAGACGACGGCGGCCGGATCCTGGTCGGCCTCCGGGTGCTCCCGGTCCTCCGGCTCGCCGCGGCGGATCAGCCGCAGATGGCCGCCGACGACCTCCGGTGAGCGCCATCGGACGCCCTGCAACTCGCCGACCGGGAAGGACTGGTCGCCCGCCTTCCACTTCGCGGAGGAGGCCCCGGTCCAGAACCAGCGGAAGGAGACCGCCCGGCCGTCGAAGGAGACCTTGCCGTCGTACGCCTTGAACTGCAGCGGAGCGGCGGGCGCGGCGACCAGATGGCGGTCGGCCGGCTCCTGCGCCCGGGAGCCGAGCACGGAGGACAGCTCGCTGATCCAGGCGGCGGCCAGGGGCTCGTGCTCGGCGGGGAGCACCAGACGGTACGGGTCGCTGGTCTCCCTGAGCTGACCGGCTGCGGCCTCCATCAGCGGATCGGCGCCCGGGCGCGGCTCGGCGCGCAGCACGACCGTGCCCCGTCTGGTGCCGGGGGCCAGCTCGACAGACCTCAGCGCCTCGTAGGGGACGCGCCGCTCACCGAGCACGTGGAACAGCTTCGGAGTGCGGATGCCCCGTTCGAAGCGGACGAGCACGGAGTCGGTGTCGAACTCCCAGGAGGAGTTAATTCCGGCCAGCACGTCACCCATACGGGTCATCGTATGCGTCGGCGCCCGGGTCTTCCTCCCCCGCCGTGCCGCATACGTCATACCTCGTCCACCCGGTGGCAGCCGCCCGTACCGACGGCCGTCATGTCGGCCGGGCTCCCGGTGCCCGCCCGCGTCCGGGCGGGCGCGGGCACCGGCAGCGGGTGGATCGGGGCGTCACCCCCGGCGTCACCCCCGGCGTCACCCCCGGTGCGGGGGGACGTCCTGCCCGCTGCCGCCGGCGGACCGCCAGTCCTCCGCCAGGGCGGGGCCGAGCCGGTCGAGATACTCCTGGAAGACCCTGCGGGCCCCCTCCACCGTGATGTCCCGGCCGACGGCCCAGCGGCGCCCCGCGAGCCGGAGCACGCCGGCGAAGGCCGCGACCAGTACCCGCGGCCGCGGATCGTGCTCGGGATCGACACCGGTACGGCGGGCGATCTCGGCGGCGAGCCGCTCCTCCTGCTCCGTGGAGTGCCGCAGATGGGCCGCAGTCAGGGCGGGGGTCGTCTCGATGACCTGCCACATTCTCATGTAGACCCCGAGCGGTACGACCTCCCGGACCACGTCGTCGACACCGTCCCAGACGGCGCCGAGCGCGTTCCCCAGGACCTGCAGGGGGGCCTCGTCGGCGGGGCGCTCCCCGACGGCGGCGAGGAACCGCTCCTCGACCGCCCGCACGAGGACGAAGGCGATCTCCTCCTTGCCCGCGAAGTAGCGGAAGAACGTCCGCTGGGAGACGTCCACGGCAGTGGTGATGTCGTCGATCGTGGTGTGTTCGTACCCCTGGGCGGCGAACAGTTCGTGTGCCGCGCGGACCAGCGCGTCCCGGGTGCGCTGCTTCTTGCGCTCGCGCAGTCCGGCCACCCGGCCACCTCCTGCCGTCTCGAAAGGTGCCGGTCACCCTACCCGTGAGCTGGACTTCAGCTGGTGGGCACATAATCGCTTCGGAAGTGTCAGTCGCTGACACTAGGCTCCCGGCCATGACTTCCAACACGGTCTCCGCCGCCCCCGGCGCATCGAAGCCCCCGGGGCCCGGCGCTGCCCCCGGCCGTGCCGGGTTGCGCGGCCACCCCTGGCTGACCCTCCTGGCCGTCGCGCTCGGCGTGGTGATGGTCACCCTGGACGGCACCATCGTCGCCATCGCTAACCCGGCCATCCAGCAGGACCTCGGCGCCTCGCTCGCCGACGTCCAGTGGATCACCAACGGCTACCTGCTCGCCCTGGCCGTCGCACTGATCACCGCCGGAAAACTCGGGGACCGCTTCGGCCACCGCCAGACCTTCCTCGTGGGCATCGTCGGCTTCGCCGCCACGTCCGGCGCCATCGGACTGTCCGAGGGCGTCACGATGGTCATCGCCTTCCGGGTGCTCCAAGGGCTGTTCGGCGCCCTGCTGATGCCGGCCGCCCTGGGCCTGCTGCGCGCCACGTTCCCGGCCGAGAAGCTCAACATGGCGATCGGTATCTGGGGTGCGGTGATCGGCGCCTCCACCGCGGCCGGCCCCATCGTCGGCGGCCTGCTGGTCGAGCACGTGAACTGGGAGTCGGTCTTCTTCATCAACGTTCCGGTGGGGCTGCTGGCCGTACTTCTGTGCCTGGCGATCCTGGTGGACCACCGGGCGGAGAACGCGCCCAGGTCCTTCGACGTCCCCGGCATCGCCCTGCTGTCGGGCGCGATGTTCTTCCTGGTGTGGGGCATCATCAAAGCGCCCGAGTGGGGGTGGGGCGACAACGCGACGGTGTGGTGCCTGGTGATCGCGGCGCTGACCCTGCTGGCCTTCCTGGTCTGGGAGAGCATGGCGGGCGAACCCCTGCTGCCCCTGAGGCTGTTCCGCTCCGTCCCGCTCTCGGCGGGCACCGTGCTGATGGTCCTGATGGCCTTCGGTTTCATGGGCGGCCTCTTCTTCGTCACCTTCTACCTCCAGAACGTCCACGGGATGAGCCCGGTGGACAGCGGACTGCACCTGTTGCCGCTGACCGCGATGATGATCGTCGCCTCGCCCGTGGCCGGAGGACTGATCACCAAGGTCGGCCCGCGCCTTCCGCTGGTCGGCGCGATGCTGATCACCGCGATCGCGATGTTCGGCCTGTCCACCCTGGAGCGGGGCACCGGCACCCTCGAGATGTCGCTGTGGTTCGGCCTCCTCGGTCTCGGCCTCGCTCCGGTGATGGTGGGCGCCACCGAGGTCATCGTGGGCAACGCCCCGCTGGAGCACGCCGGGGTCGCCGGCGGCCTCCAGCAGGCCGCCATGCAGGTCGGCGGCAGCCTCGGCACGGCCGTCCTGGGCGCGGTGATGGCCTCCCGGGTGCACGAGACCCTGCCCGGGAAGTGGGCCGAGGCCCAGCTCCCCCCGCTGCCGCCGCAGGACGCCGAACTGCTGGGGGAGGCCGCCGAACTGGGCATCGTCCCGCCCGCCCCCGCCGGAACCCCCGCGCAGGCGGCCGAGGCCATGGGCCGGGTGGTGCACGAATCCTTCCTCTCCGGCATGGGGCTGGCCTTCACCCTCGCCGGAATCGTGGCAGTCCTGGCCGCGGGCATCGCGCTGTTCACCAAGGGCGGCCAGCATGGCACGGTTCCCTCGGTGCATGTCTGACCCGGCGGGAAGCTGTGGACAACCGGGAGGCTGTGGACAACTCCGTTACCCGTCCTGGTGAAACGGCCGGTCTGCCCTTGGCAGGCCGGCCGGCCCGTGTCGAAGCTGATCGCACAACGACCGACACGGGGGAGAGACCCACATGCGTCACGTACACCGCACTCACCACATCCGCGCCCACCGCATCCGCGCCGGCCGTGGCCACAGGGCCCGCCGGGCCGCACTGCCCGCGGCCCTGACCGCGGTCGCCGCGGTGCTCACGGTCCTGACACCGCAGACGGCCGTGTCGGCGGCAGTACCGGCACCGCGACTGGGAGAGTGCGCGGCCGGGGAGCTGTGCCTGTGGGAGCGTGCGGACTTCAAGGGGCCGCGCCGCACCCACGAACTGGCGGACACCGACATCGAGAGCTGTGTGCCGCTGCCGCGGGGCACCTCTGCGGCCTCGCTCGCCAACCGCACCGGGCGGCCCGTCACGGCCTACCAGAGCGCGGAGTGCGCCGAGACCGGCGAGTTCGACACCTATCCCTCGGGCAGCTGGGCGCCGCGGGCGGACTACCGGGTGCGGGCCGTCAAGATCTGGGAGAGCTGACGTGGCCCGCCGCGCCCGTGACCGTGCCGTCCCCGTGGCCGCCGGAGTCCGTGAACCCACCCCGCAGCTCCGCGACCTCCGCCCGCAGAGCACGTACCTCGGCTGTCAGGTCCTCGATCACCGCGGTCTGCCGCCGTTCCGCGGCGTCCTCCTCGTCGAACCGGGCGATGAACCAGGCCGCGATATTGGCGGTGACCACACCGAGCAGCGCGATCCCGGAGAGCATCAGCCCGATGGCCAGCAACCGGCCCAGACCGGTGGTCGGCGCCAGATCGCCGTAGCCCACCGTGGTCATGGTGGTGAAGGACCACCACACCGCGTCGCCGAGTGTCGTGATGTTGCCGTTCGGAGAGTTCCGCTCCACCTCCAGGACGGCCAGCGACCCGAACACCAGCAGTCCCAGGCACGAACCGGCCACATAGGTGGTCACCCGCACCCGGGAGGCCATCCGGGCCCGCTGCCCGACCAGCAGCAACGCGGAGACCAGACGCAGCAGGCGCAGCGGCTGGAGCAGGGGGAGCAGCACGGCCAGCAGCGCGAGGGGCTGGCTGCGCACGAAGGCCCACCGCCGCGGGGCCAGCCTGAGCCGTACCGCGTAGTCCAGTGCGAACGCCGCCCAGACCCCCCACTCCACAGCCCTGCACGCGTCCCGTACCCACGGGGCGAGGTCCGTGCGCACGATCGGTACGGCATAGGCGACTGCGAAGAGGACGGACAGCAGCAGCAGTGGTCCCTGCGTCCGGCGTTCCCAGCGTTCCCTGGCCTGTATGTCCGCCATGCCCGGCATCGTACGGGGCCCCCGGGGTATCCGAAGCCACAGCCCGGTCCGACGACCCTGGGAGGGAAGATGACGGGCACGCGGTACTTCGAAGGCAAACGGCGTGGCGGTGGAGACCTCACCGGGGACGAGCGCTCGACGTTCGGCGTCATCGGTGCGGTCTGCGCGGTCGTAGGGCTCTTCGTGATGGGGTTCGTACTCGGCCCCATCGCGATGGTCTGCGGCTGGCTCGCCATGGGACGCCGCTGGAACACCCGGTCGAAGGCGGCGGTGGTGGCCGTGGTCCTGGGTGCGCTGGACACCGTCTTCGGCCTGATATGGCTCTTCACCGCCTCCGGCTCGTGGGGGCTGTGGCTGTGACGGGCGCGGCGGCGCACAGCACGTGATGTGCCTCGGCCCCGGCTCGGAAGCCGGGGCCGAGGCACATCAGATCAGCGGCACATCAGCGAATTCCGCGGACGCAGCCGAGGGCGGGGATCAGGCGTCCCCACCCGCCGGGCCGGGGTCGGCGGCGGCCACATCGAGCAGCCGGTACCGGTCGATGGCCTGCTTGAGCACCGAGCGGTCCACCTTCCCCTCCCCGGCCAGTTCGGTGAGCACGCCCAGGACGATCGACTCGGCGTCGATGTGGAAGAAGCGCCGGGCCGCGCCACGGGTGTCGGCGAAGCCGAAACCGTCGGCACCCAGGGACTGGTAGCGGTTCGGCACCCAGCGGGCGATCTGGTCGGGCACCGAGCGCATCCAGTCCGAGACGGCCACCACCGGGCCCTCGGTCCCCTGGAGCTTGCGGGTCACATACGGCACCCGCTGCTCCTCCTCCGGGTGCAGCAGGTTGTGCCGCTCGACCGAGACCGCCTCACGGCGCAGCTCGTTCCACGAGGTCGCCGACCAGACGTCCGCCCGCACGTTCCAGTCCTCGGCGAGGATGCGCTGGGCCTCCACGGCCCAGGGCACCGCCACGCCGGAGGCGAGGATCTGCGCCGGGATCGACCCGGCCTCACCCTGCCGGTACCGGTACAGCCCCTTGACGATGCCCTCGGCGTCCACGCCCTCGGGCTCGGCGGGCTGCTTGATCGGCTCGTTGTAGACGGTCAGGTAGTAGAAGACGTCCTCGGCGTTCTCGCCGTACATCCGGCGCAGGCCGTCCTGCACGATGTGGGCGATCTCGAAGCCGAAGGCCGGGTCGTAGGCGACGCAGGCCGGGTTGGTCGAGGCCAGGAGCTGGGAGTGGCCGTCGGCGTGCTGCAGGCCCTCGCCGGTCAGCGTGGTGCGGCCGGCGGTGGCGCCGAGCACGAAGCCGCGCGCGAGCTGGTCGGCCATCTGCCAGAACTGGTCACCGGTGCGCTGGAACCCGAACATCGAGTAGAAGACGTAGACCGGGATCAGCGGCTCGCCGTGGGTGGCGTAGGCCGAGCCCGCCGCGATCAGCGAGGCCGTGCACCCCGCCTCGGAGATGCCGTCGTGCAGCATCTGGCCGTTGGGGGACTCCTTGTACGCCAGCAGCAGCTCGCGGTCCACCGACTCGTAGGTCTGGCCCAGCGGGTTGTAGATCTTGGCCGACGGGAAGAACGAGTCCATTCCGAAGGTGCGGTACTCGTCGGGGGCGATCAGCACGAACCGCTTGCCGATCTCCTTGTCCCGCATCAGGTCCTTCAGCAGCCGTACGAACGCCATCGTGCTGGCGACCTGCTGCTGGCCGGAGCCCTTCTTCACCGTGGCGTAGGTCTTGTCGCCCGGCAGTACCAGCGGCTTGGAGCGGTCCACGCGCTTGGGCGTGAAGCCGTCCAGCTCGCGCCGCCGGTCGTGCATGTACTGGATCTCCTCCGAGTCCCGCCCCGGGTGGTAGTAGGGGGGCAGGCCGGACTCCAGCTCCTTGTCGGCGATCGGCAGGTGCAGCCGGTCGCGGAAGCGCTTGAGGTCCTCGACCGTCAGCTTCTTCATCTGGTGGGTGGCGTTGCGGCCCTCGAAGTTCGGGCCGAGCGTCCAGCCCTTGACCGTCTGCGCCAGGATCACCGTCGGCTGGCCCTTGTGCTCCCGGGCCGCCTTGTAGGCCGCGTACACCTTGCGGTGGTCGTGGCCGCCGCGTCCCAGGTGCAGGATCTGCTCGTCGGTCATGTTCTCGACCATCTTCCGCAGCCGGTGGTCGCCGCCGAAGAAGTGCTCGCGGATGTACGCGCCGGTCTCGGTGGCGTACGTCTGGAACTGGCCGTCAGGGGTGGTGTTCAGCTTGTTGACCAGCACGCCGTCGCGGTCCTGCGCCAGCAGCGGATCCCAGGAGCGGTCCCAGATGACCTTGATCACGTTCCAGCCGGCGCCGCGGAAGGCCGACTCCAGCTCCTGGATGATCTTGCCGTTGCCGCGCACCGGGCCGTCGAGCCGCTGGAGGTTGCAGTTGACCACGAAGGTCAGGTTGTCCAGACCCTCGCGGGCGGCCAGGGAGAGCTGCCCCAGGGACTCGGGCTCGTCCATCTCGCCGTCGCCGAGGAAGGCCCACACATGGCAGTTGGAGGTGTCGGCGATCCCGCGCGCCTGCATGTAGCGGTTCATCCGGGCCTGGTAGATCGCCCCGATCGGGCCGAGCCCCATGGAGACGGTCGGGAACTCCCAGAAGTCCGGCATCGACCGCGGGTGCGGATAGCTGGACAGGCCGTCGGGCGCCTTCGACTTCTCCTGGCGGAATCCGTCGAGCTGCGTCTCGGTGAGCCGGTCCAGCAGGAAGGCGCGGGCGTAGATACCGGGGGAGGCGTGTCCCTGGAAGAAGATCTGGTCGCCGCCGTCGCCGCCGTCCTTGCCGCGGAAGAAGTGGTTGAAGCCCACGTCGTACAGCGAGGCCGAGGAGGCGAAGGTGGCGATGTGGCCGCCCACCCCGATGCCCGGCCGCTGAGCGCGCGAGACCATCACGGCCGCGTTCCAGCGGGTCGCGTTGAGGATCTTGCGTTCGATCTCCTCGTTGCCGGGGAAGAACGGCTCGTCCTTGGTCGCGATGGTGTTGACGTAGTCCGTGCTGCGCATCTCCGGCACGGCCACACGCTTCTCGCGGGCGCGCTCGATGAGGCGGAGCATCAGGTAGCGGGCACGTTCCCGGCCCCGCTCGTCGACGGCGGCGTCGAGCGAGTCGAGCCACTCCCGGGTCTCCTCGGGATCGAAGTCCGGGACCTGGCTGGGAAGGCCACCAATGATGATCGGGTTGCGATCGGATCCGGAAGCCACGCTGTTCCTTCGCTGTTCGGTCTTGCTCTGCTGGGATGTCGCGCCGTCTCCCATCGTGTACCGCTGGGGCGGATACGTCATCTCTACCGAGGGGTAACCCCACTCCGTGAGACGCCCGGGTGCCCGGGCCGGTGCGGCCGGGGCGTGAGTCGGCCGAACGGCAACCCTACGCCCAAGGCGGCCGCGGTCGGCGCACGGCCGTTCGATCCCAGTCTTATTCCCCACTCATTGGGGCAAAATAGGCGTACGGGTGTGCCGTGCGCCACAGCGGTTCAGGCGGTGTGCGGCGACACGTCAACGTTTGGGCGGGATCAGTGGCCGGGTACTTGCGCGATCGGTCCGGCCCGTGTGGACTACGCCCAATGCTCCGCGCGCCCGCGCGGGCACCACCTACTTTCGAAAGATGACAGGAGGCAATCCGTGAGCGCGACCGCGGACCACGCGGAGGAGCGGACCAACCCCGCCGCAAGGCTGGGTTTCCAGCCCGGGCAGGTGGTCCAGGAGCTCGGTTACGACGACGACGCCGAGCAGGCCCTCCGCGAGGGAATCGAGGCCATCACGGGCCAGGAACTCGTCGACGAGGACTACGACGACATGGCCGACGCCGTGGTGCTGTGGTTCCGCGAGGATGACGGCGACCTGACGGACGCGCTGGTGGACGCCATCACGTTGGTCGAGGACGGTGCCCCGGTCTGGCTGATGACGCCGAAGACCGGACGGCCCGGGTACGTCGAGCCGAGCGAGATCGGCGAGGCGGCCCAGACCGCCGGCCTGGCCCAGACCAGTACCGTCAACGCCGGCAAGGACTGGACCGGCAACCGCCTGGTCACCCCGAAGACAGCCCGCACCGGCAAGCGGTGACCCACCACTGACCCCCGGCCTCTTCGAAGACCGGGCCGAGCCCCCGGTACGGCGCCCGCCGTACCGGGGGCTCGGCGCTTTCGGGAGCCGTACGGGCCCTGCGTAGGGTGGGGGCGTCACCTACACCGAAGGGAACGCGTCCATGGCGATCGAGGTGGGCACCAAGGCCCCGGAGTTCGAGCTGAGGAACCAGCACGGCGAGACCGTGCGGCTCGCGGACTTCAAGGGCGAGAAGAACGTCGTCCTGCTCTTCTACCCCTTCGCCTTCACCGGGGTGTGCACCGGCGAGCTGTGTGCCCTGCGCGACGAACTGCCCCGCTTCGTCAACGACGACGTCCAGCTCCTGGCCGTCTCGTGCGACTCCCCCTTCACGCTGCGCGTCTTCGCGGAGCAGGAGGGGCTCGACTACCCGCTGCTGTCGGACTTCTGGCCGCACGGCGACACCGCCCGCGAGTACGGCGTCTTCGACGAGGAGAAGGGGTGCGCGGTGCGCGGGACCTTCATCATCGACAAGGAGGGCGTGGTGCGCTGGGCGGTCGTCAACGCGCTGCCCGACGCACGCGATCTGAACGAGTACACGAAGGCCCTCGAAAGCCTGTGAGGCCATGCACCCGCAAGGCCGTGTATAGGCCGGGAACCGATCACTAGGATCGGCTCGTTATCGAACGGCATCCACGCAACGGGGGCACATCGTGCTCCTTACGACCAAACGGGAGGACTCGTGGGAGTCAGCCTCAGCAAGGGCGGCAACGTCTCGCTGACCAAGGAAGCCCCCAACCTGACCGCCGTGATCGTCGGTCTCGGCTGGGACGCCCGCACCACCACGGGCACGGACTTCGACCTGGACGCCAGCGCGCTGCTGACGAACGCCGAGGGGAAGGTCGTCTCCGACCAGCATTTCGTCTTCTTCAACAACCTCACCAGTCCCGACGGCTCCGTGGAGCACACCGGTGACAACCTCACCGGTGAGGGCGAGGGCGACGACGAGGTCATCAAGGTGAACCTCGCCGGGGTGCCCGCGGAGGTCGCCAAGATCGTCTTCCCGGTGTCGATCTACGAGGCCGAGACCCGCCAGCAGAGCTTCGGCCAGGTCCGCAACGCCTACATCCGCGTGGTGAACCAGGCCGACAACAGGGAGCTGGCGCGCTACGACCTGAGCGAGGACGCCTCCACCGAGACCGCCATGGTCTTCGGCGAGCTGTACCGCCACGGCGCGGAGTGGAAGTTCCGGGCCATCGGCCAGGGCTACGCCTCCGGCCTGCGCGGCATCGCGCAGGACTTCGGGGTGAACGTCTGAGACCTGCCGGTCATCACCTCCTGCCGCCGGTCGGTTCCACCCGATCCCGGCAGTCTCCGGCGCCGCAGACTTCCGTGTCCGGGAGGTATGCGGCGCCGGATGTTCTGGGAACACTGGGCGCATCACATCGGGAGAGGATCAGCATCATGGGCGTCACGCTCGCCAAGGGGGGCAATGTCTCCCTCTCCAAAGCCGCACCGAACCTGACCCAGGTCCAGATCGGGCTGGGCTGGAAGGCCCGCTCCACCACGGGCGCGGACTTCGACCTGGACGCCAGCGCACTGCTGTGCGCGGGCGGACGGGTGCTCGGCGACGAGTACTTCGTCTTCTACAACAACCTCACCAGCCCCGAGGGCTCGGTCGAGCACACGGGCGACGAGCTGGTCGGCGGCACGGGCGGCGGCGACGACGAGACGATCCTGGTGGACCTCACCCGGGTGCCCCAGCAGGCCGACAAGGTGGTCTTCGCGGTGTCGATCCACGACGCCGAGGCCCGCAGGCAGAGCTTCGGCCAGGTCACCGACGCCTACATCCGCGTGGTGAACCAGGCCGACGGCAACGAGCTGGCGCGCTACGACCTGACCGAGGACGCCTCCTCCGAGACGGCGATGATCTTCGGGGAGCTCTACCGGTACGGGGGCGAGTGGAAGTTCCGGGCCGTCGGCCAGGGGTATGCGTCAGGGCTGCGGGGCATCGCCCTAGACTTCGGAGTAAACGTTTCGTAAAGCGGGTCGCGCGGCGGCCCCACACCGCCCACGGCGTGGGGGGATTCCCACCAGAGAGAAGATTGGGTAATCAGTGGTTCTAAGGACATTCGGCTGGTCCTTCGGCGTCACCGCCGCCGGACTCGTCGCCGCCTTCTTGTTCGGGGGGTGGGAGGCGTTCGCCCTGGTGGGGATCCTCTCCATCCTGGAGATCTCGCTGTCCTTCGACAACGCCGTCGTCAACGCCGGCGTGTTGAAGAAGATGAACGAGTTCTGGCAGAAGATCTTCCTCACCATCGGCATCCTCATCGCCGTGTTCGGCATGCGCCTGGTGTTCCCCATCGTGATCGTCTCCGTCTCGGCCCAGCTGGGGCCGATCGAGGCGGTCGACCTGGCGCTCAACGACCAGGAGCGCTACGAGCAGCTGGTCACCGACGCCCACCCGTCGATCGCGGCCTTCGGCGGCATGTTCCTGCTGATGATCTTCCTCAACTTCCTCTTCGACGGGGAGCGGGACATCCACTGGCTCAAGGTGATCGAGCGCCCGCTGGCCCGATTCGGGCAGGTCGAGGGCCTCAGCGTGGTCGTCGCACTGATCGCCCTGCTGATCTCGGGGTCCGTCCTGGGCACCCACGCCGTGCTCTACGAGGGACACGCGGACGAGTCCGCGACGGTCTACCTCGCGGGCATCGCGGGTCTGCTCACCTATCTGATCGTCAACGGCCTCTCCAGTCACTTCGAGAACAAGATCGAAGAGGACGAGGAGCAGCAGCACGAGGCCGAGGAGGCCGCCCGGCGCGCCGGCAAGGAGCCCTCGGCCGTCCTGCTCGCGGGCAAGGCCGCGTTCTTCATGTTCCTCTACCTGGAGGTCCTGGACGCGTCCTTCTCCTTCGACGGCGTCATCGGCGCCTTCGCCATCACCAACGACCCGGTCGTCATCGCGCTCGGCCTGGGCATCGGCGCGATGTACGTCCGGTCCATCACCGTCTACCTGGTCCGCCAGGGGACGCTGGACGAGTACCGCTACCTGGAGCACGGCGCCCACTACGCCATCGGCGCCCTGGGCATCCTGCTGCTGGTCACCATCAGGTGGCACGTCAACGAGGTCATCACCGGCCTCATCGGCGTCGCGCTGATCGGTACCGCCTTCTGGACCTCGGTGCGGCACAACCGCAGGGACGCCCTGCGGAGCGGGGGCGAGGGCGGCAGCCCGGCGCAGAAGCCGGAAGTCCCCTCGGGAGTGTGACGGCGGTCCGATTGCGGAACGCTCTGTGCGGGGGCGGCCACGAGACGTCTCGTGGCCGCCCCCGCGGCATGACGCCGCGGGCACGCAGACGGCATGGTCCTGGCACGGTCCGCTCGGGAGTTGGGGGTAGGAAGTCATGGTCTCCCTGTGGGAGAACTGGCGCAGTGGAATGCGCAGGGGCCCGAAGTTCGACACGGTCGGCGGCTCCTCGACGTACGCGGTGGAGCTGACCAAGCGGCACTCGGCGGTCTCACTCACCCGGCAGGGCGCCGACAGCGGCCATCTGCAGGTCAATCTCTCGTGGCGGATGCGCTCGTCCGACTTCGACGGGCGGCCGAGGCGCGGCGGCCTGCTGCGCAACCCGCTCCAGGCCTTCAAACCCGAACCGGTTCAGGGGCACACCCGGGGCGTGGTGACGGTCGACCTCGACCTGGCCTGCATGTACGAGTTGAAGGACGGCTCCAAGGGCGTCGTCCAGCCGCTCGGCGGACTGCTGGGGGATATCAACGCGCCGCCGTACGTCAAGCTCAGCGGAGACGACCGGTTCGGCGGCTCCTCGGGCGAGACCATCTACGTCAACCTCGACCACAAGGACGAGATCAAGCGGCTGCTGGTCTTCGTCTACATCTACGACGGCACCCCGGCGTTCGACCGCACCCAGGCGGTGGTCTCGCTGATCCCCAGCAACGGCCCGCGCATCGAGATCGGCCTCGACGAGCGGGCCCCCGAGGCCCGCTCCTGCGCGGTGGTGCTGATCGAGAACGACGCCAAGGGCCAGCTGGTGGCCCGCCGGGAGGTGCGCTACGTCTACGGCTTCCAGTCGGAGCTCGACCGGCTCTACGGCTGGGGCCTGCAGTGGGCGCGCGGCTACAAGAACAAGGCGGACCGGACGTGACACGTACCCGCCCGGTGCGGCTCCCCGCGCGGGGAGCCGCACCGGGCGGGTACGGCTAACGGCCCACGAACTGCGGCCCCTGGGGCGGCAGGGTGAAGGCCGGGTCGGGTGCGCCGGGCCGGTGGGCCGGGGGCCGGGCCGGCGGCGGAGGCACATGCGGGTAGCCGTACGCGGGCTGCGCCGGGGGGACCCCCGTGGCGGGCTGCGGGTAGCCGTATGCGGGCCC
>NZ_JAKMAY010000280.1:0-7478 GCF_022015835.1 Streptomyces sp. ICN903
GGGCCGGCCGGCGCCGCGGCCGGCGGGGGTTCAGGAGTGCGGTGCTCTCCGGTCGGTGAGCAGGCGCATGCCGGCGTGCGCCAGCAGGCGCAGGAGGCCGCGTTCGCCGGCCGGGGGACTGTCGAGGCCGAGCGCTTCGAGGTCGAGCAGGCCGGCCGCCTCGCTGAGGGCGCCCGGCTCGCCGAGGCCGAGGACCCGGGCGGGAGCGGAGTCCGGTTCGGCCTCCATCTCGACCATCCGTACGACGATGTCGTCGCGCTGGAAGACGGTGACGGCGCGGACCGGGTCGTGCGGGTCGTTCGCGGCGCTCTCCTCCTGCCGGGCGATCAGCCGCGCCAGGTCCGTGCCGCGTCCCTCCCGGGCCGGGTAGTACAGGGCGTGCCGCCGGGCCCGGGGCGACTTCGGCCCGCCGGACGCGGTGCGGTGCACGGCCGGCATCGCCGCGCGGGTGAGGAAGACCCGGGCGGACTGCGGATCGCCGAGGTCGCGTTCCCGCTCCAGGTGGGGGGCGAGGGCCTCCTCGACCTCCCGGACCTCGGGCCGGCCGATGGCGTGGCCGAGGGCGGCGGACAGGTCGCCTCGCACCTCGACGGTCTGCACGACCCTGTCCCCGTGCAGGAACACCGAGGTGCGCAGCAGCCGGGTGGCCTCGTCCACCTCGGGGTCGGGCGGGGCGAAGCCGGACAGGATCTCCGCGACCTTGGACTCGCTGCCGGGCCGGACGGTGTAGGTCAGGGCGTGGTGCACCGTGCCGTCGCCCAGGCGGACGGGCGGCCGCTCCCCGTCCGGAGCGGCCGCGGCGCGCCCGCCGCCGCGGGTCTCCCTGAGGATGCCGAAACGCAGCGGCCGCATGGTGCGGACGCAGGCGCGCAGCGGTCTGACCGTCTCCAGGTGCTCCTCGCTGTTCACCCAGGCGAGGAAGGGCGGCGCGCTCTCCCACTCGCTGGTGATGAGCCACTGGGACGGGTTCTCGATGGACTGGCAGAGCTGGTCGCTGATGTGGCCGGGCACGGAGGCCACCTGGGCGCACATGCGCTCGTAGGCGTCGAGGAAGCGCTGCTGGGCTCCCTCCTGAAGGTCCACCAGCAGGACGGCCCGGAGCCGGGAGCCGTCGAACACCGACTGGGAGACACGGTCCGGCACCTGGGGCGCGCGACCCGAGACCGTCATCCTGTGAGCCTTTCCGTTGGCGAACGGTGGGACTGCCGAGGGCGTTGACTCGGCGTCAGTCGTCATGAGAACTGATCATGTGACGCTCTTTCCGGTCCCGCAAACTGTCGGAATCAACCGGGTGAAGGGCGAGCGAAACGGACGCCTCGGTGGCATCCATAACCGTCCGGGGCGCGTGTGTGCGCGCAACGTGGAATCGATGTGCTGGAGGAAAGAGATGAACGAAGAAGCCGACCACAGGACCCCCGTCCTCATCGTCGGTGGTTCCCTGGTGGGCCTGTCCGCCTCGCTGTTCCTCGGCCGCCTCGGTGTGCGGCACACACTTGTCGAACGGCATGCGGGGACCTCGACCCACCCGCGGGGACGCGGCAACAACGTGCGGACGATGGAACTGTTCCGGGTGGCGGGCGTCGAAGCGGGGATCAAGGAGGCGGCATCGGTCCTGTCCGGCAACCACGGCATCCTCCAGACCCCCTCGCTGACCGGGGACGAGGGCCGGTGGCTGTTCCAGGAGATCGACCCGGACGGCGCGCTCGCCCGCATCAGCCCCAGCGCGTGGTGCCTGTGCAGTCAGAACGACCTGGAGCCGGTTCTGCTGGAGCGCGCCCGCGAACTCGGCGGCGACCTGCGGTTCTCCACCGAGCTGATCAGTTTCGAGCCGGACCCGGACGGGGTCACGGCCGTGGTCGGGAGCAGGGAGACCGGGGAGCGCACCACCGTCCGCGCCGACTACCTCGTCGCCGCGGACGGCCCGCGCAGCCCGGTGCGCGAGCGCCTCGGCATCGGCCACAGCGGCCCCGGCGAGCTGTTCCACAACGTGAGCGTCACCTTCCGCTCCCGGGGGCTCGCCGACGTGGTGGGCGACCGGCGCTTCGTCATGTGCTATCTGACCGGCCCGGAGGCGGACGGGGCGCTGTTGCCGGTCGACAACCGGGAGCACTGGGTCTTCCACATCCCCTGGCACCCCGAGAGGGGCGAGACGCTGGAGGAGTTCACCGACGCGCGGTGCGCCGAGCACATCCGCCGCGCGGTCGGCGTGTCCGGGATCGACGTGGAGATCACCGGAAGGGCGCCGTGGCACGCGGCGGAGCGGGTGGCCCTGCGGTACGGGGCCGGCCGTGTCCTCCTGGCCGGCGACTCGGCCCACGAGATGTCCCCCACCGGCGCCTTCGGCTCCAACACCGGCATCCAGGACGCGCACAACCTGGCGTGGAAGCTGGCCGCCGTGCTCGGCGGCTGGGCCGGGCCGGGCCTGCTGGAGACCTATGACGCCGAGCGCCGCCCGGTCGCGCAGGCCACCGCCGCCCGCGCCTCGGCACGCTCCGCGGAGCACAAGCACCCCGGCTACACCCCGGCCCCCGGCGCGCAGGGACGCGGTCCGCAGGGCGGCATCCTCGCCGTGGCCGTCGGATACCGCTACCCGCGCGGCGCCGTCGTGGGCGCCGACCCCGAGGCGCCGCCCGTCAGCGGGGACCTGCGGCTGACGGGCGAGCCGGGCAGCCGGGCGCCCCACATGTGGCTCAGCCGTGCCGGGGAGCGGGTCTCGACCCTGGACCTGTACGAGCGCTCCCTGGTCCTGCTCACCGGAGCCGGTACGGCGGCCGGGTGGTACGAGGCGGCCGGCCGGGTCGCCGAGAAACTGTCCGTGCCGCTGACGCCGTACCGGATCGGGACCGGGGCGGACGCCGACCTCGTGCCCGAGGACGGCGCGGACTGGGCGCGCACCCACGGCACGGAGCCGGGCGGCGCGGTACTGGTGCGTCCCGACGGGTTCGTGGCGTGGCGCTCGGCCGGGCCGGTACCGGACCCGGACGAGGTGCTGCGCCGGGCCGTCTCGACGGTGCTGGCGCTGGACTGACGGCCCCCGGCAGCGCGGCTCGTTCGCCCGCCCGGCCCGCGGGCATCACCCGGTGGGCCGGGCGGGCGGACGGAAGCAGGCGGTGACGGCCTTGCCGCCCGCGCAGGGGCGGGCCTCCCACTCGTCTGCCAGGGCGTCGACGAGGAACATGCCGCGCCCCGATGTGCGTTCGGCGCTGGGGGAGCGGGGCGCGGGGAGGGCGGCCGAGGAGTCGCGCACGCTCACGTGCAGGCACCGGTTGTCCCACGTCAGCACCAACTGGGCGGTGCTGTGGGCGTGTACGTGCGCGTTGGTCACCAGTTCCGAGACGGTCAGCAGCACCGCGTCCACCGTCTCCGGGGCCGATTCCGTCCACCCCAGCGACTCCAGATGGCCACGCGCCCACTCCCGCGCGGCCTTCACCCCGCTGGCCACCGGCAGTGACCGCGCCCACCCCACGGCCCGCAGCGACGACTCGCACACGATGGCCCACCTCCCTGCTCGCTGCGGGACTTCTACCCCCGGCGGGCCGGTGCAATGGCGCGGCGCCCGCGACACGGGCGGGACAACGGCGGGACATGGCCGGTCTGTGTCTGTGTCCGGGGTGTGATGGCATGCCGCACGGTGCCGGGGGGCACGAGCCCTCCATGCGTTTGGCGGTTGTGGACGTGGGGTCCAAGACGGTGCGGCTGGTGGTGGCCGACTGCGGCGGTGACATACCGCTGCCGGTGCACACGGCCAAGCGGCGGCTGAGGCTGGCCGAGTACGTGGAACCGGACGGACGGCTCGGCGAGCGGGCGGTGGACGCCGTGGTGGCCGCGGTCGCCGAGGTGAGGGAGGAGTCCGCCCGCTGGGGGGTGGAGCAGCCCTTCGCCTTCGCCACCGCGGTCATCCGGGACGCGCCCAACCGCCATCAGGTCCTGGAGGCCGTCCACAGCGGGGCCGGGATCCCCCTGTACGTCATGTCGGGTGTGACGGAGGGGGAGTTGTCGTTCCTGGCGGCCCGGCAGTGGATGGGCTGGCAGGCCGGTCCGATGGTGCTGCTGGACATCGGCGGCGGCTCGCTGGAGGTGGCCTTCGGCCGGGACAGGACACCCGGCTTCGTGGCCTCCCTTCCGCTGGGCGCGGGGCGGATGACGCGCGAGTACTTCGGGGAGGCGGACCCTCCGCCGGCCGGTGCGGTCAAGGAGCTGAGACGCCGCGTACGCCATGAACTGCGGGACGTGGCGGTCCGGATCCACTGGGAGCGCCCCCGTACCGCCGTGGCCGTCTCGCGCACATTCCAGCAGCTGGCCCGGCTGTGCGGGGCCCCTCCGGGGAAGCTGGGCCCCTTCGTCACACGCCGCATCGAGCGCGGGGACCTCAAGGCGGCCGTGGAGCGGCTGGCCTCCCTGCCGGCGGCCGCCCGCGCGGAACTGCCCGGCATCTCCGCCGCCCGTGCCCGGCAGTCCCTGGCCGGAGCCGTGATAGCGCACACGGCCATGCGGTGCATGGAGATAGAGACCCTCACGCTCTGCCCGTGGGGGCTGCGCGAGGGCGTCATGCTCAGGCAGATCCGGGAGCAGGCCCCGCTGTGGCACGAGGCCCCGCCCGACATGCGCCGGACGGATCCGCCCGGCGCGGCGCCGTCCCTGGCCCGGCCTCCGTCCGGCCGCCGCGGCCGGCCCGGTGAACGGGTGGTCAAGGACGTCGTGGTCCGGGAGGGTTGAGGGGCCGGCGTCCCTCCGCCCCTATGGACGGACTGCGCCGCACGGGCCGGGGAGGGCTCGCCTCCCCAGGGCCGGGCTCGCCGGCCCTCACGCGGAGGCTCCGGCGGCCTCAGGACGCGTCGATCCCGGCGATCAGGGCCTCGACGCGGCGGCGGATCTCGTCACGGATGGGGCGCACGGCCTCCACGCCCTGTCCGGCCGGGTCCTCCAGCTTCCAGTCCAGGTACTTCCTGCCGGGGAAGACCGGGCAGGTGTCGCCGCAGCCCATGGTGATGACGTAGTCGGCAGTCTGGACGGCCTCGGTGGTGAGCACCTTGGGCACCTCGGCCGACATGTCGATGCCCGCCTCCCGCATCGCCTCGACCGCGGCCGGGTTGACCCGGTCGGCCGGGGCGGATCCGGCGGAGCGGACCTCCACGCGGTCGCCGGCCAGGTGGGTCAGCCAGGCGGCGGCCATCTGGGAGCGGCCGGCGTTGTGGACGCAGACGAACAGCACGGACGGCTTGTCGGGCATGCGGGGTCTCTTCTCCTCGGCTCGTCGAAGGGGGGCCGGGTGGCATCACCTCCGGCTGATGTGACAGTATCAGCGCATGCTGACGTCAGTCGACACTGACCTGATCCGGGTGCTCGCCGATCCGCTCAGGATGCGCATCGTGACCCTGCTGGCCACCGAGACCCTGTGCACCACCCATCTGGTCGCCGAGACCGGGGCCAGGCAGACCAACCTCTCCAACCACCTGCGCGTGCTGCGCGAGGCCGGGGTCGTGGAGACCGAGCCGTGCGGCCGGTACACCTACTACCGGCTGCGCCCGGACGTCATCGAGTGCCTGGGCCGCTCCTTCACCGAGCTGGCCCGCACAGCCCGCACCACCCGCGCCGCCGAGACCAAGAGGGCCTGCCCGTGACCGCGACCGAAGAGACCACCGCACCGGCCGCCGGCCCGTCCGGGGAGGGCGGCATCGTCGCCCGCCTCTCCACCCTGGACCGGTTCCTGGCGGTGTGGATCCTGGCCGCCATGGCCGCCGGCCTCGGGCTGGGCCGGCTGGTCCCCGGCCTGAACGACGCCCTCAGCCGGGTCGAGATCGGCGGCATCTCACTGCCCATCGCGCTCGGCCTGCTGGTCATGATGTACCCGGTGCTGGCCAAGGTCCGCTACGACCGCCTGGACGCCGTCACCGGCGACCGCCGCCTGATGGTCTCCTCCCTGGTGGTCAACTGGATCGTCGGGCCGGCCGTGATGTTCGCCCTGGCCTGGATCTTCCTGCCCGACCTGCCCGAGTACCGCACCGGACTGATCATCGTCGGGCTCGCCCGCTGCATCGCCATGGTCATCATCTGGAACGACCTGGCCTGCGGCGACCGCGAGGCCGCCGCCGTCCTGGTCGCGCTGAACTCCGTCTTCCAGGTCCTGGCCTTCGGCCTGCTGGGCTGGTTCTACCTCGACCTGCTGCCCGGCTGGCTCGGCCTGGGCGACGGCGCGGCCCTGGACATCTCCGCCTGGGAGATCGCAGCCAACGTCGCCGTCTTCCTCGGCGTCCCCCTGCTGGCCGGCTACCTCACCCGCCGCCTCGGCGAGCAGAGGATGGGCCGCACGGCCTACGAGCAGCGCCTCCTGCCCAGGATCGGCCCCTGGGCCCTGTACGGACTGCTGTTCACCATCGTCGTCCTCTTCGCCCTCCAGGGGAAGACGATCACCTCCCAGCCGCTCGACGTCGCCCGCATCGCGCTGCCGCTGCTGGTCTACTTCGCGCTGATGTTCTTCGGCACCTTCGCCCTCGGCAAGGCCATCGGCCTGGCCTACGAGCGCACCACCACCCTGGCCTTCACCGCCGCCGGCAACAACTTCGAACTGGCCATCGCGGTCGCCATCGCCACCTTCGGCGTCACCTCCGGCCAGGCCCTGGCCGGCGTCGTCGGCCCCCTCATCGAGGTCCCCGTCCTCATCGCCCTGGTCTACGTCGCCCTCGCCTGGCGCAGGAAGTTCACCACCGGGCAGCCCGCCCCCGTCGCACGGGACACAGAGATCTGAGGCCGCACACGCCTCCCCCGGCAACGGGGGAGGGCGCGCTTCACCCTGCCCGGGCCGGCGGCCGCCGGCCCGGGCAGGAGCGGTGGTGAGAGGCTGGAGGGAGAGGACGGACACAGGCGCGCAACCACCGCAGGCCGGCACACGGAGGAGGTCGCCATGGCATCCGACCCGCAACCCACCGCACGGGCGCACCGCCCGACCCTGGCGATCACCGAGGCCGGGAGCCGCCGCGCCGTGCTCGCCGTCTCCGGCCGGCTGGACTCCACAACACTCGGTGAACTGGAGGGGCGGCTCACGGACCCGCGGCTGCTCGGCGCCCACGAGGTCGTGCTGGAGATGGACGGCCTGGACCACCTCGACCTGGCATGCGCCTACGCCCTGCTCCGCGCGGCCACCGGACGGCCGGAGAACGCCGTACTGACCGTCCGCGGAGCCGACCGGACCGTCCTGCGGACCCTGCACAGCGTCGGCCTGGACGCGGTCGCGGTGATCGAGGAGTGACGGCGGGCGCCGGTACCCGGACGCGCCCCGGCCCCGTCTTTCCCCGGCGCGGGCGGAACCGCCGATCTTTACGGGCCGGGGGCGGGACGCTACCGTCGGCCTCACCGTTGTCAGCCCGACGCCGCCCGCTGGAGTCCCCATGCGCCGAACCGTGCTCGCAGCGGTTCTGATGCCCTTATCCCTGTCTCTGTCCCTGGCCCTCACCGGTTGCGGTGCGGGAGGGGAGCCGGCC
>NZ_JAKMAY010000281.1:0-7442 GCF_022015835.1 Streptomyces sp. ICN903
CCCCACGCCGGCACCGTCCGCCTCCCCGCCCACGGGGTCGAGATCGCCACGGCCTCGCCCGAGCTCTACCTCGCCCGCCGCGGGCGCACCGTGGAGTCCCGCCCCATCAAGGGCACCGGACGCACGGCCGCCGACCTGCTGGACAAGGACCACGCCGAGAACGTGATGATCGTGGACCTGGTCCGCAACGACCTCGGCCGCGTCAGCGCCACCGGATCGGTCACCGTCCCCGCCCTGTGCGCCGTCGAGCCGCACCCCGGACTCGTCCACCTCGTCTCCGCCGTCCGCGGCGAACTGGCCCCGGGCGCGGGCTGGGCCGAACTGCTGGAGCACACCTTCCCGCCCGGCTCGGTCACCGGTGCCCCCAAGTCCAGCGCCCTGCGCGTCATCCGCTCCCTGGAGACCGCCCCGCGCGGCCCGTACTGCGGCGGCATCGGCTGGGTGGACGCAGACCGCGGCACCGGGGAACTGGCCGTGGGCATCCGCACCTTCTGGATCGACCGCGCCGCGCCCGGCGGTCCGGTGCTGCGCTTCGGCACCGGCGCCGGGATCACCTGGGGGTCGAACCCGGAGCGGGAGTGGGAGGAGACCGAACTGAAGGCGGAGCGGCTGCTCACGGTAGCGTCGGGGGAGTACGCGAAGACGCCTCCTGCGAGCGGCGCGGTCCGGACCACCGGCGCGGCGGGCACGGCGGGCGGGACCGGAGGAGCTGGGGCATGACGCTGATCTGGGTGGACGGAGAACTGCGGGACGCCGACGCCGCACGGGTGTCCGTGCTCGACCACGGACTGACCGTCGGCGACGGGGTCTTCGAGACGGTCAAGGCAGCCGACGGGCGCACCTTCGCCCTCACCCGCCACCTGGAGCGCCTGGCCGCCTCCGCCCGCGGCCTGGGCCTGCCCGAGCCGGACCTGGACGAGGTGCGCCACGCCTGCGCCGCCGTGGTGGAGGCCAACCCCGTGCCGCTGGGCCGGCTGCGGATCACCTACACCGGCGGGCTCTCCCCCCTCGGCTCCGACCGCGGCGACGCCGGGCCCACCCTGGTCGTCGCCCTCGGCGAGGCGAAGCCCCGCCCCGACACAACCGCCGCCGTCACCGTCCCCTGGGTCCGCAACGAGCGCGGCGCGCTGGTCGGCCTGAAGAGCACCTCCTACGCCGAGAACGTCGTCGCGCTGGCCCACGCCCGCCGACAGGGCGCCTCGGAGGCCCTGTTCGGCAACACCGTCGGGCAGCTGTGCGAGGGCACCGGCTCCAACGTCTTCGTCGTCCTCGACGGCGAGCCGCACACCCCGCCGCTCGCCTCCGGCTGCCTCGCCGGGATCACCCGCGCACTGGTGGCCGAGTGGACGGGGGCCCAGGAGACCGACCTGCCGATGGACGTCCTGGAGCGGGCCGAGGAGGTCTTCCTCACCTCCACTCTGCGCGACGTCCAGGCCGTCCACCGGATCGACGGACGCGAACTGCCCTCCGCACCCGGGCCGGTCACGGCCAAGGCGATGCGGATCTTCGCCGAGCGCTCGGCGGCCGACATCGACCCGTGAGGCGCCCCCGGAACCCGCGGCGTCCCCGGTCCTCCCCGCGCCGGGTGACAGCGGGGCTCCCCGGTGGGTAGAACCCAGGCGATGACCACCACCCTGCGCCCCACCGGACCCGAGCGGCGCGCCGCGGACGGCGCCCGCTCCCGCTCGTACGACATCTGCGTCAACGGCCGCCCCGCCGGCGGTCTGCGCCTGGCCACGGACGAACGCTTCGGCCCGTCGGCCGGCCGCATCGAGGAGCTCGCCGTCCACGGACCCGACCGCCGCCGCGGCCGGGCCACCGTCGCCGCGCTCGCGGCCGAGGAGGTGCTGCGCGGCTGGGGCTGCCGCCGGATCGAGGCGAGCGTCCCGGCGGACGCCGGTCCCGCCCTGCGGCTGGCCGCGGCCCTGGGCTACACCGAGCGCAGCCGGAGCATGGCCAGGGAACTGTCCGAGGCGCCCGTGCTGCCGCCGGGCAGCACGGTGCGCCCCCTGGAGGCGGACGAGTACCCGGCCTGGCTGGAGAGCCGCCGGGAGGCCTACGCCCGCCTCTGGACCGAGTGGGGCATGGACCCGGCACGGGCCCGTGCCAGGTCCGGGGCGGACCACGCCGAGCTGCTGCCCGACGGGCCGGACACCGCGGGCACCGCCCTGCGGGTCCTGGTCCACGGGGGAGCGGACGTCGGCACGCTCTGGCTGGCGACGGCCCGTGCGCGCGGGTCCGGTGCCTGGGTCTTCGACATCGAGGTGGCCCCGGCACACCGCGGCCGGGGCCACGGCCGGACGCTGATGCTCGCCGCCGAGCGCGAGTGCCTGGCGGCCGGGGTGCGCACGCTCGGGCTCAACGTCTTCACGGACAACACCGCGGCCCTGCGGCTGTACGAGTCGCTCGGCCACCGGCCGACCGCCCACCATCTGTACAAGCCGCTGCTCTGAGCGTCTCTAACCGTTCCGCCCGGCCTCCTCCCCGGACCCCTTCCGCTCCCCGGCTCCGGCCAGCAGCCGGTCGGCGATCTCCTCGATCCGCTCGCGCAGGCCCTCCTGGCTCCTCCCGCCGTCCAGCCGCTCACCGCCGATCAAATAGGTCGGGGTGCCGGTGACCCCGATCGCCCGGCCCTCGGCCTGGTCGGCGTCGACGATCAGCAGATGCCGCCCGTCGATCAGGGCGGTGTCCACCTCCTCGGCGTCCAGGCCCAGCTCCCGGGCCACCTCCAGCAGCAGCTCCTCGCCGCGCTCTGCCAGCTCACCGGCGCGGGCCAGGACCGCCTGGGCGTACTCGTCGCCGCGGCCCTGCGCGTACGCCTCCTCGGCGGCCTGGGCGGCGGCGTAGGAGTGGCGGTGCTTGTCCAGGGGGAAGTGGCGCAGCCGGATCTCCAGGGCGTCGCCGTACCGCTCGCGCAGCGCGCGCAGGTCGGCCATGGCCCGGTCGCAGTCGGGGCACTGCAGCTCGCACCAGACGTCCAGGACGGGGCGGGTGGGGCGGGTGTCGTTCATGGCGCCAGTCTCCCAGCCCGGCCCGGGGAGGAGAGCGGGAGGTGCGCGAGGGGGTCCGCAGGAGGAGAGGGCCCGGAAATCCCCCCGAGATCGCGGGGCGGAACATGGCACATACGGGGCGGGAAGCGGCACGATGGATACATGCTGACCACGACCGTCTGCGCGGCGCTCTCCGCGGCGGGACTGGCCGTCGCCTTCCTGACGGCCTACCGCCGCCGCTTCGCCGCGGCCACCCGTATAGCGGCCCTGTCCCTGGTGCCCGTCGGGCTGGCGATGTCCGGCCTGCTGGGAATGTTCGGCGAGATCGGAGGGGCGGTGGCGGCCTGGGCCTCGGACCTGGTGCTCAAGCCCACGGTCTGGGCCGGCTTCGGGGTGCTCGCCGTGGCCCTCGTCCTGTATGTGGTGGGCCGCGCCGCCGGCAGGCGTACGCGTGGCCGCGAGGGCGGATCCGGGCGCGGCGCGCGCCGCGCGGCGGAGTCCGGTGCGTCCCGGCCGGCTCTCGGCGGCGAGGGCGACAAGGCAGGCAGGGGCCGTGAGGGGCGTCCCGCGGCGGGGGCGACCGACGCGGACGACTTCTCGGACATCGAAGCGATTCTGAAGAAACACGGCATCTGAATCCGGTGAACCATGCCCGCGCGATGGTGTGTTGAACCGCGCGGCGCTCCTGCCTGCGCCATCATCGCGGCGAGATGCACGACACCACCGAGACACCCGAGGACCGTGCCCCCGGCTCCCTGCGCGAGGCGGGTCACGGCATCCGGTCCGGCGGACCGCCCGCAGGACTCCCCGGCGAACCGCCCGAGCCCCGCGGCTGCCTGTTCGCCCTCTCCCAGCCGCCGCTGATGCTCTTCCTGGCCGTCATCGGCGCGCTGGTCTTCCTGGCGGCGGTGCACGACCTCTTCCTGCTCTGACCGCCGTTCCGCTGCCGGGTCCCCGGCTCTTCGGGCGCTTCCGGCCGGGCCGGGGCGGACGCCGGCCGGACCGGTCAGTTCCCGGAGGCCCCGCGCTGCCGCGCCCGGTAGGCGGCCACGTGCAGACGGTTGCCGCAGGTGCGGCTGTCGCAGTAGCGGCGCGAGCGGTTGCGGGACAGGTCGACGAAGGCGCGGCGGCAGTCGGGGGCGGCGCAGCGGCGCAGCCGCTCGCGCTCACCGGCGACGACCAGGAAGGCCAGGGCCATGCCGCCGTCCGCGGCGAGGTGGTCGGCGAGGGAGGCACCCGGTGCGAAGTAGTGGATGTGCCAGTCGTAGCCGTCGTGGTCGGTGAGCCGGGGCGTGGTGCCGGCGGCGGCCACCAGTGCGTTGACCAGCTCGGCCGCGCGGTGCGCGTCGGAGGCGGCGAAGACCCGCCCGAACTGATCGCGCACCTCCCGTACGGCGGCCAGGTCCGTCTCGTCCAGGGTGCCCACGTCGCTGACGGCGTTGCGTTCGACGAAGGCGCGCAGCGCGCCGGTGTCGGTGAGCGTGTCGGGGGTGTGCTCGTCGGGCGCGGTGTTCAGCAGGTCGACGACGGCGTCGAGGGCGCACCGGGTGTCGTGGTTGATCAGCACGGTCGTCGCTCCCTGGCCGGTCTCTCGTCGGCAGCCCTGCGGGCCTTGCTGCGGTGAGACTCTAGCCCCTCCCGGACACGGCGACGCCGCCGCCACGGTGGTACGTGGCGGCGGCGTCGCCGTCGCTGGGCCGGGAGGGCCGGGCCCCGAGCCGTCGCCCCGAGTCGGACGGCAGCGGGGTGCCGGCGGCTGTCAGCTCTCCGCGAGGATGTGGGAGAGCTCGGTGTCGAGGTCGAAGTGCCGGTGCTCGGTGCCGGGTGGGACCGCGGCGTCCGTTCGCTTGAGGAAGGATTCCAGGGCCCGCGCGGGGGCCTCCAGCAGCGCCTCGCCCTCCGGTGAGCTGAGAGCGATGCAGACGACGCCCTGACCGTGGCTGCGGGACGGCCAGACACGGACGTCGCCGGTGCCCGTGGGACGGTGCAGGCCTTCGGCGAGGAGGTCGCGGGCGAAGACCCACTCGACGGTCTCCTCGGCGCCGGTGTGGAAGGTGGCGTGCACGGCGTAGGGATCGGCCGTGTCATACCGCAGGCCCGCGGGTACAGGCAGGGAGGACTCGCTCGATACAACGAGGCGCAGGTGCAGCTCGCAGCTGACCGTGGTGTTCATAAGCGCCAGGGCCTTTCGCTCAGTGTGCGCTCGGGGATTCGCACGTCGGCGAAATCGACATGCCACCCACGGGAGGGGTGTAAACCCCTCTGCCCCTTTTGTTTCCCTTCACATCATTCAGATGGAGGAATGGGGATTTAGTCGGTGGTCTGTTCGGGCGAACGGCTCGGAGGGCTCGGGTAATCTGGGGCGGGTGGAAACCGAGAGTAAGGAACGGGCCCTCGGTTCACGGGCGCCGCGCTTCATCAAGGCATCCCGGGCGCTCCATCTGAGCTGGCAGGTGGGGGTCTTCCTGGTCGGGCTCGCCATCGTGTTCGCCGGAGTGCTGATGCTGGCGCTGCCGGGGCCGGGCTGGCTGGTGATCTTCACGGGGCTGGCGGTCTGGGCGACGGAGTTCGTCTGGGCCCAGATCGTCCTGCGGTGGACGCGGCGGAAGGTCTCCGAGGCGGCCAGGCGCGCGCTCGATCCGAAGGTGCGGCGCCGCAACATGACGCTCACGGCGCTCGGTGTGGCCGTCGCCGCGGTCCTGGTGGGTCTGTATCTGGCCCGGTACGGGCTGGCGATGCCGTGGGACGTCGCGAGCTGAGCCTGCCGGGCCCCGGGGGTGCGAGGGGGTCACGAGCAGTCGCTGACATGCGGTAATGTTGTCGCCGCACCCGGGCGATTAGCTCAGCGGGAGAGCGCTTCGTTCACACCGAAGAGGTCACTGGTTCGATCCCAGTATCGCCCACCGAAGGCCGGGGTCCCGGCAGGCTTGAAGCCTGCCGGGACCCCGGCCTCTTCGTGTCCGTCCGCACACGCTCCGGATGCCCGGCGGTGAATTCCGTCCGAACCGTTGACGCCTCTGCCGAGCGTCCCTAAGTTAGCCCGGCAAGCGCTTGCCTAAAACGTTTCAAACAACCGGGGTGGCGGGACGAACCCGCCCGGGAGGGGCGTTTCGATGAGTTCTCGACGGAGCAGGGTCGCGGGTCTGCGGGCCATGGGGGCCGGTCTGGCCGCGCTGGGGCTGCTCGCCTCCGGGTGCGGCGGCGGTGACACGGGTGCGGACGGCAAGGTGACCATCCGCTACTCCTGGTGGGGTGCGCAGGACCGGGCGGACCTGATCAACAGGACCATAGACCTGTTCGAGAAGGAGAATCCCGACATCGAGGTCAAGACCGACTTCCAGGAGTACGGCGACTTCTGGACGAAGTTCAACACCCAGGCCGCGGGCGGCAATCCGCCGGACGTCTTCCAGAACTCCTATGCCTTCCTGCGCAAGTACGGCCAGAAGAACCTGCTGCTGGACCTCAACGCCCAGGTGAAGGCGGGCAATCTGAACCTGGACGACTTCCGCCAGGGCCTCGGCAGGGCCGGCGAGATCGACGGGAAGCTGCTGGGCGTGCCGGTGGGGGCCAACACCTTCACCCTCGTCTACGACGTCAAGGCGTTCGAGGAGGCCGGCGTCACCCCCGAGCACGGCTGGACGTGGAAGGACTTCGACGCGGCCGTCAAGAAGATCAGCGATTCCGAAGAGGAGTTCTGGGGCGCCAGCAGCAACGGCGGCGTGATGTACCTGTACGACCTCTACCTGCGGCAGCAGGACAAGGCCTTCTTCACCGAGGACGGGCTCGGCTTCACCGAGGCCGACCTGAAGAAGTGGTGGGGCGACCACCGCGCCAAACTCGACGACGGCCTGCTCGTTCCGGCCAAGCAGGCCGCACAGGTCCTGCCCAAGTCCGAGGTCAGCGCCGGTCTGTCGGCCGCCGAGTTCACCTGGGACAACTTCCTGGCGCGCTACACCTCCGAGACGGACAGGGAGCTCGCCCTGGCGCCGATCCCGACCATGGACGGCGAGCGGACCGCGCAGTACCTCTCCTCTCTGATGCTCAGCGCCTCCGCCCGGACCGAGCACCCGGAGGAGGTCGCCAAGTTCATCGACTTCATGGTCAACGACCCCGAGGTCGGGAAGATCATGGGCTACAACCGCGGGGTGCTGCCGACCAACGCGCAGTTCGAGGCCTACGAGCCCGAGGGGCCCGACGCCAAGATCGCCGAGTACGAGGAGAGCGTCACCGACTACCTGGAGCCGATCACGCCCCACCCGGCCGGGACCGACACCGTCGAGGCCGCCTTCCTGAGCATCTACCGCTCGATGGCGCAGGGCACCGTCTCCGTCGACGAAGCGGTCTCCCAGTTCTTCGACGAGGCCAAGACCGCCCTCGGCTCCTGACCCGAGGAGAACGTCCCGTGATGCGTACCGAAACCCCCGCACCGGCCGGCAAGGAGGGGGAGCGGAC
>NZ_JAKMAY010000282.1:0-7442 GCF_022015835.1 Streptomyces sp. ICN903
GGGTCAGGCCCCGGGTGAGCCGGGCGGTACCGGAGGTACCGGCGGGGAGGGCGGCGCGGACGGCAGGAAGCCGGAACGCACCGGCGAGCCGGGGGCCGCGGGGGGCCGGGAAGCCTCGGCGTCGGCCAGGGCGGCCTGGGCCAGCAGCCGCCGGGCCAGCTCGCGCGCCTCCTCGGTGGTGAGCGCGGCCCAGGTGCCCGGCGTGCTGCCGCGCCCCGGGCCGAGATCCAGGGTGACCCGGCTGATCGGCCGGTCCGCGGTGGGCAGCCGCAGACACTTCACGGCGATCCGCCGGTCGCAGGAGGTGACCATCGGCGTCTCACCGGCCGGCCGGGGAAGCGCCCGTCCTGTCTCAGCCACTGTTCCCACACCTTCCATCTCATACCGCTCATAACGCAGGGGCACAGTGAGTAGCGCTGTCCGGGCCCGGGATGTTCCCGCCCCGCCGGCACCCGTCGCGTCCGGCCCCGTGCGCGGGCGCTGGAGCGCACGCGCGTACGGCCCGCCGCGTTCGGGAGCGCCTGCCCGTGCCCTGCCGCCGGGCTCCGGGGGTTCAGCGGCCGGGCGCGGCCGGGCGCAGGGCGATCAGGGCGATGTCGTCGCGTCCGGTGGCGGCGGTGGTGGCCACCAGGCCGTCGCACAGGGAGCCGACGGGTTCGCGGGCGAGGGCCGCGGCGTTGCGCCGCAGCCGCTCCAGACCCCGGTCGAGGGATTCCCCGGGGCGTTCGACCAGTCCGTCGGTGTAGAGCAGCAGGGTGCAGCCGGGCGGCAGTTCCTCGGTCGCGCTGTCGCGGGGGGCGTCCGGCGGCAGGATGCCGAGCAGGGGGCCGCGGGCGCCCTCCAGGAAGCGGGCGCCGCCGTCCCGGGTGATCAGCAGGGGAGGCGGGTGCCCGGCGGCGGTGTACGTCAGCCGCCACGGCCCCTTCGCGCTCCCGCCGCCCGCCTCCGCCCGTGCCTCCGGGCCGCGCTCCACCCGGGCCATCACACAGGTGGTGGTGCCCGTGTCCGGGTCGAGGGCCTGCACGGCCGCGTCCAGCCGCCGTACGACCTCGCCGGGCGGTCGCCCGCCGTGGTCGGCGGCGAGCGCGCGGAGCATGTTGCGCATCCTGCCCATGGTGACGGCGGCTCCCAGATCGTGCCCGGCGACGTCACCGATGACCAGGGCCAGGGCGTCGCCGGGCAGTGGGAAGGAGTCGTACCAGTCCCCGCCCACATCGGCCGCGGCCGGGCTGGGCAGGTAGCGCGCGGCGATCCGCAGGTGCGGGTGGTCGGGCGGTTCGGTGAGCAGGCTGCGCTGCAGCGCCCGCGCCACCCGCTGGGTGCGCTGGAGCCGCAGCGCCTGGCTGAGCGCGTCATGGGCCTGCTCGACCACCTCCCGCATCAGGGTCCGGTGCCGCGGGCCGATCGGTGCGCGGTCCCCGCAGACGAAGGCGGTCACCACGGCGGCCACCGCCCCGTCGACCAGGACCGGCAGAGCCACCCCGCTGTGCGCCCCGGTGCGGGACAGCCAGGGCCGCACGCCCGGCGGCGCGACGTCCGCCGGTACGGCGCCCGGGGTGAAGGACCGGTGTACGCCGCGCCGCTCGCGGACGGCGCGGGCGAGCAGATGCCCGGGACCGACGTGCTCCTCACGGCGCGGCGGCAGGCCCGCGGGCAGCCCCTCGCGCGCGGTGGCCGCGACCCGCTCCACGGTCAGGCGGCCGTCCCCGGGCGGCTGCCCGGCCGACTCGGTCAGCAGGTAGATGCCGCACTCGTCGGCCAGGGCGGGAACGATCACACGGCTCAGGGCGGCGAAGGCGTCCGGCGCGTTCTCCGACTCCGCCACCGCCGCCGAGGCACGGCCGATGAGGGAGTCGCGCAGTTCCCGCCACCACTGCTCCTCGACGTCGACGCAGGCGGCCATCCACTCCAGCACGCCCCCGCCGTCGCGCACCGGCACGGCGCGCAGCAGGCAGTGCCGGTAGGCCCCGTCGGCGTACCGCAGCCGGTAGGTGTGCTGGAACCGCTCGGGCACCTCCCTGACGGCCCGGTACCAGGCCTCGGCCAGGGCCGCGCGGTCGTCGGGGTGGGCGGTGCCGAGCCATCCGGCACCGCGCAGCTCCTCCCAGGGGCGCCCCGTCGCACGCTCCCATCCGTCGCTCCCCTCGACGAGGAGCCCGCCGGGGTCCGCCACCCACACCTTCTCGGTGCTCGTGGCCACCAGGCTCTGGTACCGCAGCAGCGTCCGGCGCCGTTCCTCGGCGAGTGTCCGGGCGTGCTCGGTCGCGGTGACCTCGGCGGTCACCTCGGCGGCGACGACGAGGACCCCGGGCTCCTCCCCGGCCGGGGCGATCCTGGAGACGCTGAACGAGAAGTACCGCCGCTCGACCTCGCCGTGGGCGTAGCGGACGGTGACGGGCGCGGCGGAGACCCGCGCCGGTTCCCCGTCGCGGAGCACCGGATCGAACAGGTCGAGATAGCCGCGCTGCTCCAGATCGGCGAACGCCCGCCGCACCGGCACCCCCAGCGGCCGGTCTCCGAAGATCGCGCGGTAGGCGGCGTTCATGTAGGTCAGGACATGCCGGGGCCCGCGGCACACCAGGACCCCGACAGGAGCCGGGTCGAACACCTCCAGGGGCAGCCCGCTGGGTTCCGGGCTCTCCGTCGACCGCCGAGAGAACGACATAAGGGACATTGTTTATTCAAACGCGGCGTCTTCGCGTGGCGCCGTACGAGCGCGCTCGCGGGCGACTGCCGCCTGCCGCCCCCGCCTCCGCTTCGGCGGCGAAGGGGACGCTAGGGGCGGAGCCGGGCCGGTGAGGTTTCTCACGGCCCCTGCGGAACCGCCGTCTTCCGCCCGGGCCCGCCCGGCCGATCGTTCTCACGGGGCAGACGGGAGTCGCGCACGGGACGCCCTGTGGAGGCGTCCCGCTTCCCCGGGCGTCGCGGTTGCCTTGATCGCGGCATCCGGGGGAAGGTTGCCGGACGGCAATTCTCTGTTCGGCGTCCTGCCCGGCGTTCCGTTCAGTGTTCATCCGGCAGGAAGGTGGTGGGGCCCGCGGCACGCGGACCCCGGTCGTGACGATCTCCGAGGACTCATCCGCCCGGCCACGCGGCACCGGAACCGGTGCCGCGTGGGACGACGCGCCCTGCGCAGTGGTGGCGGTGGATCCGTCCGGCGCGGTGGCGGGGGCCAACGCGGTCGCCACCGGACTCCTCCCGAAGGCGGTGCCCGGCGCACGGCTGGAGGAGGCGGTACCGCACTGGCTGGCCGACGCCCACCGGCGCCTGACCGCCTCCTCCGGCCCGCTCCCCGGGCCGGGTGAGGCGCCCAGGGGGGAGGCGGGTGGGCGGAGCCTGCGAGGGCATCCGGCCCGCGGCGGGAACGGCGACGTGGTGTGGTGGCTGCTCGACGACACCGAACTGCGCCTGGCCGAGGACGCCCTGCGCGGCGAGCGGGAACGCACCGCCTTCCTCGCGGAGGTGTCCGAGGCCCTGTCGGGCACCCTGAACGTCGAGCGGTGCATGGAGGTGACCGTGCGCCTGGCCGTGCGGCACCTGGCGGACGCGGCCGTACTGATCGCCCCGGCGGCCGGGCGCGGGCTCCCGGTCACCCACAGCGCCCCCGAGGGCCCGGTGCACGGCACGGTCGATGCGGACCCGGAGACGGTGCCGGGCCTGAGCGAGGCGCTCCAGGGGTTCCCGCCGGTGCCCTCGCGCTGGATCGACCCCGCACTGCTGCCCGACTGGATCGTGCCGCCCCGCTTCGACGGACCGCCGGGCTCGGTGGTGGTCACCCCCCTGCCCGGCCACGGCGTCCCGGCCGGGGCCCTGGTCCTGCTGCGCCGCACCGACCACGCCGCGTTCAGCCGGAGCGAGGAGACCTTCGCGAGACTGTTCGCCGCCCGGGCCGGAGCCGCGCTGTCGGCCGCGCGCCTGTACGCCGAGCAGGCCGCCATCACCGCCACACTGATGCGGGAGCTGTTCCCGCCGAAGCTGCGCCGGGCGCACGGAGTCGAGTCCGCCGGCGGCTACCGCGCGTGGGGAGCCGGAACAGCGGCCCGGCGCCCTCTGACGGCGCCCGCCGGCGACCGCCCCGTCCCCCGCCCGGGGTAGGTGTCCGGAAACCGCCGGTCCGCGGGCGGGTGCCGGGCCATGCTGGTGCCGAGCGGACCGGCCCCGCCCGGACCGCGGCCGAGAGGAGACCCAGCACGTGCCCGCAGTACCCCGGGCGCCCGGAAGGCGCGCACACACCGTCGTCGACAGCCCCTGCGGCCCGCTCACCCTGGTCGCCGAGGAGGAGCACCTGATCGGCCTCTACATGGAGGCCCAGCGGTACCGGCCCGACGAGTCGGTCTTCGGCGAGCGGCTGCCGGAGCCCGCCGGGCCGCCGCTCGCCGAGACGGCCCGGCAGCTGGAGGAGTACTTCGCCGGGCGCCGCGAGACCTTCGACCTGCCGCTGAGGCTGTACGGAACACCGTTCCAGCGACGTGTCTGGGCCGCGCTGCGCGAGATCCCCCACGGACGGACCTGGACCTACGGCCGGCTCGCCGAGCACATCGGCCGGCCGACGGCCTCCCGCGCCGTCGGCCTCGCCAACGGGAAGAACCCGGTCGGCGTCATCGTCCCCTGCCACCGCGTCGTCGGGGCCGACGGCGCCCTGACCGGTTACGGCGGGGGAGTGGAGCGCAAACGGGCGCTGCTGGAGCACGAGCGCGCCCTGCCGGCCGCCGCCGCAGCCCTGCCGCTCCCCGCCTTCTGACCACCCCTCGGCCGCCGGTCCGCCCATCAGCCGCCGAGGGCCGAGGCCAGCAGCCGCAGCGGCGCCGAGCGGCCACGGCGCGGCACCGTCAGCAGCGGATGGCCGCGCACCCCCCAGGTGGCCAGCAGGGCGTTGGCGGCCTCGAAACCGGTGGTGGCCGCCCGCTCCATCAAGGCCACCGGCAGCGTGGTGCGCACCAGGTCACCGGCGAGCACCAGCCGGGGGTGGCCGGTGCGCACCCCCGGCCGGTCCCGCCAGGTGCCGGTGGCGAACAGCGGGCAGTCCTGCCGCCACTCGTGCCGCTCGTCGACGACCGGGGCGTCGGCCGTCTCCGGGTAGACGCGGGCGAGTTCGGCCAGGGCCGCCCGCTGGACGGCGGTGCGGTCCGCGCCGGGATCGACGGCGTAGGCGTGCAGCTCCACCACGCTGCCGCCCGTCCGCGCGGCCCAGCGGGCGGCCTCGCCCTCCCACCGGTCCAGGACGCTGACGTTGTCCAGCGGGCCGTAGCCGCTGGTGCCCAGGAAACCCGGCCGGTCGGCGGCCACGGGCCGGCCGAGCCAGTAGCGGGAGACCAGGAAGGGCGGGGCCTCGCGCAGTCGTCCGACCGACGCCCGCCAGCCGGGACCGCCCAGATGCGGGGAGTTGTCGACCAGGGCGCGCAGACCCGCACCGTCCACGGCCAGGACGACCGCGTCGTAGCGCTCACCGCGCTCGGCCCCCGGCTCCCGGCCCCCTGCCGTCACCACGGTGAAGCCGTCCCGCTCGGGGCGCACCAGCTCCACGGCGGTGCCGGTGCGCACCCGTGCTCCCAGCCGCTCCAGCCGGGCGGCCAGCGGATCCCACAGGACGGCGGGGAAGGGGTCGTCGGGGACGTCGAAGAGCAGCCCCTCGGCCGAGCCCAGGAAGTAGATGTGGAACATCAGGACCAGTTCGGCCGCCGACAACTGGCGCGGATCGGCGAAGAAACTGCGGGAGAACACCTCGAAGGCCAGATGCCGGGCCGGTTCGGGGAAGTTGACGGAGTCCAGGAACTCCGCGGCGCTCACGCCGTCCAGCCGCTCGTGGACCTCCGGCACCCGCACGTCGAGCAGCGACAGTGCCGCACGGGGGTTCATGCCCGCCAGCCCCGAGGGGGTGAAGGTCGGGCTGAGGGCGGTGAAGCCCAGCACGCTCCACGGCGGGGTGCGGGGCACCCGCGCGAAACTGTCCCGCGCTCCGCCGCTGTGCCACAGCGGGTAGTCCGGCAGCGGGGTGAGCATCGACAGGGACGGGTCGATACGCCGCAACAGATTGCGCAGGTTGTAGTACTGGCGGAAGAAGGCGTGGAAGCCGCGGCTCATGGTGACGGACGTGCCGTCGGCCAGCTTCGTGGGCCAGCCCCCGACGCGCCCGCCCAGCACCTCCCCGCGTTCCAGCAGGTCCACGGCCACACCGCGTTCGGCCAGCGCGGTGGCGGCGGTGAGCCCGGCGATGCCGCCGCCCACCACGGCGGCGCGCACCTCGCGGTCGCCGACACGGGCCGCCCCGGCGGGCGCCGGCCGGTGCACGGCGTAACGGTCGCGGGCGAGCCGGGTACGGCCCCGGCCCGCCGGCGGGTACGGGAACGGACTTCTCGCGTCTGTCATCAGTGGGCCTTTCGCTGGTGGGGATCGCCGGGCCGCGGCACGGCGGCGGAGGGCCGGCGCGGCAGGAGGGGGAGTTCGGCCAGGGAGCGCGCCATCGGCCATATGGGGGAGCGCAGACCGATCGCGACCTCCTCGCGGAACGCGGAGCGGCCGTCGAGGAAGCGCAGCACGCTGTCCAGCCGGTTGCGGCGGAAGAGGCGGGCGAAGAAGTCCGCGCCGTCCACGCGTCCGGTGGCCAGGGCGCGCAGCAGCGCGGCGTCCATGGCCAGGTGGCGGCGGGCGTGCGGCCGGGGCGGCAGCGGGGTGCGCCCGGCCGCGAGGGCAGCGGCCACCTGTGCGCTCTGGCGCTGGACGGTGGCGAAGGTGTAGCCGGTCGAGGGGCGGGTGGCGCCGCCCGCCGTGCCGATGCGGAACACCGAGTGCCCGGCCCGGCGCGCGAAGCGCCCGTCGGTCATGGGGATGACGCCCTGCTCGGCGCCGGTGACGGTGAAATCGCCCAACGGGCGGACGTGTCCGGTGTAGTGCCGCAGCGCGGCCTCGTACTCGCCGACGCTCAGGGGCGAGGGGGAGAACTCGGTGTACTCCACCAGCGCCTCGCGCGGGGTGAGGGGCAGGACGTAGGCGAAGGACAGCCCGCGCCGCGGCTGCGGGGTGCGCAGATCCATCAGCTCCGCCGTGCCCGGGTCGAAGCGGTCCTCGGCGGTACGCACGAACCAGCCCCGGAAGTGCTGCAGCAAGGTGGTGTGGGCGGGCGGCAGGACCCGCGGCGGACGCGAGTCGAACACCCAGCGGCCGGTGAGCGCGAAGGGCCGCCCCTCGGCGTCCGTGCCGCTCACCCGCGCGCCGTGCGGCCCGTCCCCGACGGCGGTGACGGTGCCGGTGACACGGGTGACGGAGCCGGCGGCGGCCAGACGGGCGTCCATCGCCCGGATGAAGTCCGCGGAGCGGACCATCAGGTAGCGCCGGGGACTGTCACCGCCCAGGGCCTCCCCGCCGGGGCCCCGCACCAGCAGCCGACGCCAGGACGCGGTGACGGGCGCGCCGAGCCCGGCACCGGACCCGCCGGCGCCCGCTCC
>NZ_JAKMAY010000283.1:0-7426 GCF_022015835.1 Streptomyces sp. ICN903
GGGAGCCGGCGGGCGGCCCGTGAGGAGAGCCGACGAGAAGAGAGGGGCGGGACGTCATGGCCGGATCGGGGACGAAGGCGCGGCTCGAGGTCGCGGTACGGCAGGGGGCGCTGCTGGGCGAGGGGCCCACATGGGACGCGGAGCGCGAGCGCCTGGTGTGGGTGGACATCCTCGCGAGCCGGGTGCACACCTACGCTCCGGCCGACGGCCGCCGCACGGTACTGGCGACCGAGCAGCACGTGGGCGCGGCCAGGCCGCGGGCCGGCGGCGGCCTGGTGGTCAACCTCCGCGACGGTGTGGGCCTGTACGACGGGGACGGTTCGTTCTCCTGGCTGCGCCGCGAGCCCGTCGCGGGCCGCCGGGGCAACGACGCCGCCGTCGCCCCCGACGGCGCGCTGTGGGCGGGCACGATGGCATACGACGAGCGCCCGGGCGGGGGGACGCTCAGCCGTATCGCCCCGGACGGCTCGGCCGTCACGGTCCTGGCGGACGTGAGCATCAGCAACGGCACGGGCTGGAGCCCGGACGGGCGGCTGATGTACTACATCGACACCCCCACCCGCCGGATCGACGTCTTCGACACCGACGGTCCCGAGGTGCTGGGCCGCCGGCCCCTGGCACGCATCGAGGAGGGCGCGGGTTTCCCCGACGGGCTGACGGTGGACGCGGAAGGCTGCGTCTGGGTCGCCCTGTGGGGAGGGGGCGCGGTCCGGCGCTACACCCCAGACGGCAGGCTGGACCGGACGGTCACCGTCCCGGCCTCCAACACCACCTCGTGCGCCTTCGGCGGGCCGGGCCTGCGGGACCTCTACATCACCACGGCCCGGACGGGCACCGACCCCGGCGCGGAGCCGCTGGCCGGTTCGCTGATGGTGCTGCCGGACGCGGGGGAGGGGCTGGCGCAGCCGTCTTTCGCGGGTTGACACCGGATCTTCACGCAGAGTGTCTTCTCCTCTCCCGGCGAGCCTCGTACCCTGCGGACTCCATGACCTACTGCGTCACATGCCGTCGGCATCTCAACGGCGCCCTCTCCTGCCCGGGTTGCGGCACACCCAGCCACGGCCTGGCGCCGGTGGACCCCTCGGCCGCGGCATTCGCCGATCCGTACGGCCAGGGGGTCGGTCCGTACGGCCCGCACGGCGGCGGCAGCGCGTACGGCGGTGACGCGTACGGCGGATACTCCGCCGACCACGGCGGCGGATACGGGCAGGGCGGCGGGGACGGACACCAGACCGGCCCCGAGGGCGCCCGCGACACCCACGGCGATGCGTACGGCGCCGAGGCATACGGCGAGCACGGCGAGCATGGCGAGCACGGAGAACAGGACGACGGCCCGGACGGCGGGGCCGGTGAGGGCCGGGCGGCGGCGCGCGTGGCCGCCCGGCGCGGCCGCCGGGCGCGCTCGCAGGCGGGGCGGCGGCGGCGCACCACCGTCGTGGGCCTGATACTCGGCGCCGGGATCGCCACCCTCGGCGTCGCGGAGTTCACCACCGAGGGCGTGCTGAAGGAACTGCCCATACCGGGCGTCTCCCCGGACGGCGGCGGGGAGGAGCTCGACGGCGGTACCAGCGGCGAGGAGGGGGCCGGGCCCGCCGACTCCGACGGCACCGCCGAGCAGCCGCCCGGAGCGGAACGGCCGGGCGCCGTCCCGTCGGGCTCACCGTCCGCCGCGCCCTCCGCGTCGGGCTCCTCCTCGGCCGAGCCGTCGGAGTCGGCGGACTCCTCGGCGGATCCCTCCGCCTCCGCCGAACCCTCGACCACCGCGGTCGAGAGCGGCGGCATCACCACGGGCCCCGAGCCCACCGGCGAACCAACCCAGACCCCCGAACCGCCGCCCCAGGAGACGCGGCCCGCCGATCCGCCGCCGCCTCCGGCCGAGCCGGAACCCGAGCCGGAGCCGACGCCCACCTGTGAACGCTTCCTGTGGTGGTGCACCTAGAGAGGGGCCCCTCGCCGGTCCTGCTCCCGGCTCCGTTCCCCGCCCCGCTCAGCCCGCGGGGGCGTCCGAGGGGGTGTCCGGGGAACCGTCGCCGGACCCGTCGCCCAGCATGCGCCTGAGGAGGTCGCGCAGGAGGGCGCGTTCGGCCGGCGTCAGGTCGGCCAGGGGCTCACTGGCGAAGTCCATCGACGCACGCAGCCGTTCGGCCGTCTCGTGACCCGCCTCGGTGGCGGCGGCGAGCTTGACGCGGCGGTCGGCCGGGTCGGGGCGCCGCTCGACCAGGCCGCGCGACTCCAGCCGGTCGACGATGCCCGTGACGTTGGACGGCTCGCACTTCAGCCGCCGGGCTATCTCCCGCATGGGCAGGCACTGGTGGTGGAGCAGGGCGAGCAGCCGCGCCTGGGCGCCGGTCAGGGAGTGCCTGGCGGCGGCCTCGTCGTACTCCTGGTGGAAGCGGACGACGACGGAGCCGATCAGTTCGACGACCTCGAGGGCGAGGGGGTCGACGGGGGCGGAACGGGAGGCCATGGCCCCAGGGTACCGACTTGCTTGACAACATGAAACATCGAGGGGATGGTTGTTTCACAGTCTGAAGTATATGGAGGCGTTTCTCATGACGTTGCCCGCCACCGGACGTGAGTGGCATCTGACCGCCCGCCCGCAGGGATGGCCGGAGCCGGGGGGATTCGCGCTGCGCGAGGCCCCCGTGCGGGCCCCGCGGGCCGGACAGATCCTGGTGCGCAACCTCCACCTCTCGGTCGACCCCTACATGCGCGGCAGGATGGACGACGTCAAGTCCTACGCCCCGCCGTTCGAGCTGGACCGGCCGATGGGCGGCGGCGCGGTCGGCGTCGTCGTCGCCTCCGAGGCCGAGGGGTTCGCCCCGGGCGACCACGTGCTGCACGGCCTGGGCTGGCGCGAGTACGCCACGCTGGACGCGGAGCACGCGGCGAAGGTCTCCGCCGGGCTGGCCCCGCTGACGACCTATCTCGGGGTGCTCGGCATGCCCGGACTGACCGCCTACGCCGGGCTGCTGGAGGTGGCCTCCTTCAAGGAGGGCGACGCCGTCTTCGTCTCGGGCGCGGCGGGTGCGGTCGGCAGCCAGGTCGGCCAGATCGCCCGGCTCAAGGGGGCCTCCCGCGTCGTCGGCAGCGCCGGCTCCGACGAGAAGGTCGCACTCCTCACCGGGGAGTACGGTTTCGACGCCGCCTTCAACTACAGGAACGGCCCGGTGGCGCGGCAGTTGGAGGAGGCCGCGCCCGACGGCATCGACGTCTACTTCGACAACGTCGGCGGTGAGCATCTGGAGGCGGCGATCGGCTCGCTCAGGACACACGGCCGTGTCGCGGTCTGCGGGATGATCGCCCAGTACAACGCCACCGAGCCGCCCGCCGCCCCGCGCAACCTCGCGATGGTCATCGGCAAGCGGCTGAGGATCCAGGGCATGCTCGTGGGCGACCACTCGGATCTGCGGCCGCGGTTCGTCGAGGAGGTCTCGGCCTGGATCCGCTCCGGAGAGCTGAAGTACCACGAGACGGTCGTCCATGGCATCGAGAACGCGGTGGACGCCTTCCTCGGCATGCTCCGCGGCCAGAACGTCGGGAAGATGGTCGTCAGCCTGGACGGCTGACGGGCTGTCGAAGGAGCCGGGCCGCCCCTGAGGCCGCGCGGGTCGGCCTGGGCAAGGCGGAGGACGGCGGCTTCGGCCTCAGGGTCGAGCTCACCGCCTCCATACCGGGCCTGGACCGGGAGGCGGCTCTCCAGCTGGTGAAGAAGGCCCATCAGGTGTGCCCGTACTCGCGGGCGACCGAGGGGAACATCGAGGTCGTCCTCGAAGTCGCCTGAGGCACGGCCGGTCGCGTCGACCGGTGGGCCGGGAAGCGCCGCGCGGCGCTTCCGAGGTATGCGCGAAGAAGGCCGCCCCGGCGCCGCCGGGGCGGCCTTCCGCATGTGCCGGTCCAGGCGCCGCCGACTCCCGCCCGCCGGAGCCGTTTCTGCGCGAACCATTGACGCGAACGGTGTTCGATCCTACTTTCCCGTTCGGAGATACGATCATTATTCGAGATTTCGAACATGAGGGTGGATCGTATGCGTCGAACCTCCGTGCCGGACCGCGCCCCGAGCCGTCGGCGCGTGCTCGGCGGCATGGCCGCTCTGGCCGCCATGACGGCCACCGGGGCCGCGGGCACCGCGGGGTGCGCCGCTCCCGCCGCCGTGGGCGCGGGCCGCACCCGGCTGCGCTTCTGGCACCTCTACGGCGGCGGCGACGGCGTCAACATGCAGACGATGCTGGACGCCTACCGCGCCGCGCACCCCGAGATCGCCCTCCAGGCGTCCACGCTCCAGTGGGGCGCCCCGTACTACACCAAGCTCGGCATGGCGGGAGCCGGCGGCCGGGCCCCCGAGGTCGCCGCCCTCCATCTGGCGCGGCTTCCCGGCTTCGGCCCCGGCAGGCTGCTCGACCCCTTCGACCTGGACCTGCTTGCCGAACACGGCCTGACCGAAAAGGACTTCCCCGCCGACCTGTGGAGGCGCGGCCGGATCGACGGCGCGCAGTACGCCGTCCCGCTCGACACCCATCCGATGGTCCTCTACTACAACACCGACATCTGCGAGAAGGCCGGACTGCTCGAAGCGGACGGGAAACTGAAGCCGATCCGCGGAGCGGAGGAGTTCACCGCCGCGCTGCGCGCCGCCGGAAAGGTCACCGGCAGGCCCGGGCTGGCCGTCGAGACCCTCGGCGCCGGCACCATCGGACCCTGGCGGCTGTTCTCCACCCTCTACTCCCAGACCGGCGGCACCCTGCTGGACGAGAGAGCCACCCGCATCACCATCGACGACGGCAAAGCCCTGACGGTGCTGCGCTTCATGCGGCGGCTCACCGAGGAGGGCCTGGCCCACCGCCGCCTCGACTACAACGGCACGGTCGGCGTCTTCGGCGGAGGGGAGACCGCCTTTCTGCTCAACGGCGAATGGGAGGTCAGCACCTTCGCCAACCTGGATCTGCCGTTCTCCATGACCCGGGTGCCGAACCTGTTCGGGCGCCCCACCGCCCAGGCCGACTCCCACTGCTTCGTCCTCCCGCACCAGCGCGACCGCGGCGGCGAGAGCGACGAGGCGGCCCACGCCTTCGTCGCCTGGATGCTGAAGAACACCGTCGAGTGGGCCAAGGGCGGCCACGTCCCCGCCTATCTGCCCACCCTGGAGAAACCCGGCTACCTCGAACTGGAACCCCAGTCGGAGTACCGGTCGGTGATCGACGACGTCGTCCTGGACCCGCCCGCCTGGTTCGCGGGCTCGGCGTCGTCCATGTGGATCGAACTCGGCGCGGTCCTCTCCGGGGTGCTCACCGGCTCCCGCACCCCGCAGGACGCCCTCGACGAATCCAGAGCCCGGCTCCAGGCCCTGCTCGACACCCCCAACCCGCTCGGAGGCGACGCATGACCGCGACCGCGCCCACCGCCCCGGCGCCACCGGCCCAGGCGGCCTCCCGTACCGGGACCGGCCCCCTGGCCGCGGGCCGCCGCTGGACCGAGCACGGCCTGGTCTTCACCGGGCCCTTCCTGCTGCTGTACGCGCTCTTCCTGGTCTGGCCGGTGCTGCTGGGCCTGAAGATGAGCCTGGGCGACGACAACATCGCCGGCACCGACAGCGAGTTCACCGGCCTGGACAACTACGCCGAGGCCCTGCGGGACCCCGAGGTGTGGTCGTCGCTGTGGAACACGGTGTGGTTCACGCTGCTGTCCACCGTGCCCCTGGTCGTCACGGGCCTCGTCCTCGCCCTGCTCGCGCACCATCTGCGGGTGGTCCGGTGGCTGTGGCGGCTGAGCTGGTTCGCGCCGTTCCTGCTGCCGTCGGGCGTCGTCGGACTGCTGTGGCTGTGGATGATCTACCCGTCCGACTTCGGCCTGGCCGACCTGCTGCTGAACTCCCTCGGCCTCGACCCCGGCATCGGCTGGCTGACCGACACCCGCTACGCGATGCTCTCGATCGTCCTGACCACCGTGTGGTGGACGGTCGGCTTCAACTTCCTGCTCTACCTCGCCGCCCTCCAGGCCATCCCCCGGCATCTGTACGAGGCCGCCGAACTGGACGGCGCCGGCGCCTGGCGGCGGCTGGTCCACATCACCCTGCCGATGCTCAGCCGCACCACGGCAGTGGTGGTCGTCCTCCAGCTCCTCGCCTCGCTGAAGATCTTCGACCAGGTCTACATCATGACCGGCGGCGGCCCCGACGAGAGCACCCGCCCGATCCTGCAGTACGTCTACGAGGCCGGCTTCACCGGCTACCGGATCGGTTACGCCTCGGCCGTCTCCTACGTCTTCTTCGCCCTGATCGTGATCGTCTCGCTGATCCATCTGCGGATGACCCGCCGCTTTCGTGAGGAGGCCGCCAAGTGAGCGCGACCGCGAAGGCCGTGAACCCGGCCGCACCGTCCGCCGGCCCCGGCGCGGAGCCGTCCGCGCCGTCCCCGGCCCCGCCCGCCGGACGCACCGGATCCGCCGGACGCGCCGGCGAGGCCGGCCGGCGGCCGCGCTGGACCCCGGGCCGCGTCGCGCTGCTGGCCGCCGCCCTTCTCCTGGCGGCACTGTGGGTGCTGCCACTGGCCTGGGCGGTGGCCACCTCGCTCAAGCCCGAGAACGAGACGACGCGCACCTCGCTGGAGTGGATCGGCTCGCGGATCACCTTCGACGCCTACGAGAAGGTGTGGGCCTCCGGGGACCTGGCGCGGTGGATGCTCAACTCGGCCTACATCTCGGTCGTGACGACCGCGCTGACCGTCGCGACCTGCGCCATGGCCGCCTACGGCTTCTCGCGCACCGCCTTCCGCGGCCGGAAGACGCTCTACGGGCTCGTGCTGGCCGGGATCATGGTGCCGCCGCAGGTGCTCATCGCCCCGCTCTTCGCCGAGATGGTCTCCCTCGGACTGGTCGACACCTACTGGGGCGTGATCCTGCCCCAGGTCGCCGTCCCCGCCATGGTGTTCATCCTGGTGAAGTTCTTCGAGGGGGTGCCGCGGGAGCTGGAGGAGGCCGCCTACGTCGACGGAGCCGGGCGCTGGCGGGTGTTCTGGACGGTCGTGCTGCCGCTGTCGCGGCCGGTCCTGGCCGCCGTCGCCATCTTCACCTTCATCCAGACCTGGAACAACTTCCTGTGGCCGTTCCTGGTGACCACCGACCCGAACGCGATGACGCTGCCGGTCGGCCTGGTCAACGTCCAGTCCACCTACGGCGCCCGCTACGCCCAGGTGATGGCCTCGCTGGTGATCGCCGGGCTGCCGCTGCTGCTGGTCTTCGCCTTCTTCCAGCGGCAGATCGTGCGAGGCGTCGCCCACACGGGGCTGGCCGGCCAGTGACGGAAGGCCGGCCCGTCCCGTTCCGCCCCGCAGGAGAGGAGGTCCCAAGAAGCCGTGAGTCCCGACCGGTCACCGAGAACTCCCGAAGGAGCCCGATGAACAGTCGCACCTCCCCCCACACCACCCCCCAC
>NZ_JAKMAY010000284.1:0-7364 GCF_022015835.1 Streptomyces sp. ICN903
AGTGAGCACGGATCACCGCACCGCACACTCCGGCGGCCCGGCCCCCGGTGAGCTCCGCCTGTGGTATCCCCGTCCCGCCGCCGAGTGGCTCCAGGCCCTGCCGGTGGGCAACGGGCGCCTGGGAGCCATGGTGTTCGGCGGCACGGACGGCGAGCGGCTCCAGCTCAACGAGGACACCCTGTGGGCCGGCGGCCCGCACGACTACGACAACCCCCGGGCCCTCGCCGCCCTCCCCGAGGTACGCCGGCTGGTGTTCGAGGGGCGGTGGGACGAGGCCCGGGCCCTGGTGGACTCCGACCTGATGGGCGTCCCCGTCAAGCAGCTCCAGTACCAGACCGTCGGCGACCTGCGCCTGTCCTTCCCCGGGGACGGCGAGACCACCGGCTACCGGCGCGAACTCGACCTCGCCACCGCCGTCGCCTCGGTGGAGTACACGCGCGGCGGGGTGCGCCACCGCCGCGAGGTGTTCGCCAGCGCGCCGGACCAGGTGATCGTGGTCCGGCTGACCGCCGACACCCCCGGCGCGGTCTCCTTCACCGCCCGCCTGGACAGCCCGCTGCGCTCCGCCTCCCACTCCCCCGCCCCGCACAGCATCGCCCTGGACGGCGCCGGCGACGACGCCCAGGGCATCGCGGGCGCGCTGCGCTTCCGATGCCTGGTGCGGGCGGTCGCCGAGGGGGGCGCCGTGCGCTCGGCGGACGGTGAGCTGCGCGTCGAGGGGGCAGACGCCGTCACCCTGCTGGTCTCGGCCGCCACCAACCACCGCGACTGGCGCGGCGTGGAGGAGGACCCCGACGCGGCCGCCCGCCGCGCCGCCGCCCCGGTGGACGCGGCGGCCGCCCGGCCCTGCGCCGAGCTGCGTGCCCGTCACGTCCGCGACCATGCCGCGCTCTTCGACCGCGTACGGCTGGAACTGCCGGTCACACCCGCCGCCGCGCTGCCGACCGATGAGCGGGTGGCGCGCTTCGCGCGCGGCGAGGATCCGCACCTGGTGGCGCTGTACTTCGCCTACGGCCGCTACCTGCTCATCGCCTGCTCCCGTCCCGGCACCCAGCCCGCGAACCTCCAGGGACTGTGGAACGACCTGACCGACCCGCCGTGGGGCGGCAAGTACACCATCAACATCAACACCGAGATGAACTACTGGCCGGCCGCCCCCGCCAACCTCCTGGAGTGCTGGGAGCCGCTGTTCGGCCTGCTGGCCGACCTGGCCGCCGCCGGCGCCCGTACCGCCCGGGCCATGTACGGCGCGCGCGGCTGGGTCGCCCACCACAACACCGACCTGTGGCGCGGTACCGCGCCGGTGGACGGGGCATTCTGGGGAATGTGGCCCACCGGCGGCGCCTGGCTGGCGCTGTCGATATGGGAGCACCACCGCTTCACCGGCGACGAGGAGAAGCTGCGGGAGCGCTATCCGGTCCTGGCCGGCGCGGCGCGTTTCTTCCTGGACGCCCTGGTGGAGGACCCTCGGACGCGGGAGCTGGTCACCTGCCCGTCGATCTCCCCCGAGAACGCCCACCACCCCGGCCCCGGCGGCTCGCTGTGCGCCGGTCCGGCCATGGACAACCAGATCCTGTGCGATCTGTTCGAGGCCACCGTCGCGAGCGCCGAACTGCTCGGCGTGGACGAGGAGCTGGCGAAGGAGGCGCGGGCGGCGCGCGAGCGGCTGGCCCCGCCGCGGATCGGGAGACTGGGGCAGCTCCAGGAGTGGCGCGAGGACTGGGACGCGATCGCGCCCGAGCGCGGCCACCGGCACGTCTCGCATCTGTACGCGCTGCACCCGGGCGCCCGGATCACCCGGCGCGGCACCCCCGAGCTGTTCGAGGCGGCGCGCACCACACTGGAGCTGCGGGGCGACGCGGGCACGGGCTGGTCGCTCGGCTGGAAGATCAACTTCTGGGCGCGGCTGGAGGACGGCGCGCGCTCCCACAAGCTGCTGACCGACCAGCTCACCCCCGAGCGCACCGCCCCGAACCTCTTCGATCTGCACCCGCCCTTCCAGATCGACGGCAACTTCGGCGCCACCGCGGGAATCTGCGAGTGGCTGGTGCAGAGCCACGCCGGTGAGATCCATCTGCTGCCCGCCCTGCCGCCCGCGCTGCCCGAGGGCTCGGTGCGGGGGCTGCTGGCGCGCGGCGGCTTCGAGGTGGACCTCACCTGGCGCGGTGGCGCGCCGGCCGGAGCCGAGCTGCTCTCCCGCGCCGGGCGCCGGGCGCGGGTGCGCACGACCTGCGAGATCGCGGTGTCCTGCGAAGGGCGGCCGGTGGAGACCGTACGGCCGGAGGCCGGAGTCGTGGAGTTCGGGACGGCGCCCGGGCGCGTCTACCGGCTCTCCCCGGTCTGAGAAGCGTCCGTGCGGCGGGAACTCGGCGGGGGCCGCCATCCGTTCTCCGTGACCAGGAGGTGCGTTGTGGGTACTGGGGACGCACGACGGGGAGAGGGCGGCGACGGCGACGACGCCGGAAGAGACGCCTGGGACGACATCGTGCTCGACGAGGATTTCATACGCGGCGCCGAGGTGAGCGAACCGGCCGCGCGTACGCGCATGCTGCGGGCCCGCTGGCGGGACAACCCGCCCGAGCCGCAGCCGTGGCGGGCGGACGAGCCCCCGGCGGGGTGGTTCTGGAGCAGAGGCCGCCGCAAGGGGCGCCGGTGGCGCCGCCGCCGCAGGGACGGCTGACGCCCCCGGCCGCGCTCCGCGCGGCGGCAGGCGGCGGACCGTGCGGGGGCACGGGCCGCCACCCGCGCCCCCGCACGGGGCCTCACCGGCTGTGCCGACCGGGGCGGCCGGGCCGACTGGACCGGCCGTATCGCCCGCGTCGGCCGTTTCAGCCGCGGACGCCCAGCAGGTGCTCCAGCGCCAGCTGGTCCAGGCGCTCGAAGGCCATGCCGCGCCCGGCCGCGGCGTCCACGTCGAACTCCTCGAAGGCGGCGGTGTCGGCCAGCAGGTCGGCGGCGGTCTCGCCCTCGTTCAGGGTCGGCCTGGCCAGCTCGTCCAGACGCGAGGCGCGCAGCGCCTCCTGGACCTCGGGGTCGGCGCGGAAGGCGGCGGCCTTCTCCTTGAGGATCAGGTAGTTGCGCATGCAGCCGGCCGCCGACGCCCACACACCGTCGAAGTCCTCGGTGCGCGGCGGCTTGAAGTCGAAGTGCCGCGGGCCCTCGTAGCCGGCCGACTCCAGCAGGTCCACCAGCCAGAACGCCTGGCGCAGGTCGCCGGCGCCGAAGCGGAAGTCCTGGTCGTACTTGATGCCGGACTGGCCGTTGAGGTCGATGTGGAAGAGCTTGCCGTGCCACAGCGCCTGGGCGATGCCGTGCGGGAAGTTCAGTCCGGCCATCTGCTCGTGGCCGACCTCGGGGTTGAGGCCGACGCGGTCGGCGTGCTCCAGCTCGTTGATGAAGGCCAGGGCGTGGCCGACGGTCGGCAGCAGGATGTCGCCGCGCGGCTCGTTGGGCTTGGGCTCGATGGCGAAGCGCAGGTCGTAGCCCTGGGAGACGACGTAGTCGCCCAGGAGGTCGAAGGCCTCCTTCAGGCGGTCCAGTGCCACCCGCACGTCCTTGGCGCCGCCCGACTCCGCGCCCTCGCGGCCGCCCCAGGCGACGTAGGTGGTGGCGCCCAGTTCGGCGGCCAGGTCGATGTTGCGCATGGTCTTGCGCAGCGCGTAGCGGCGCACGTCCCGGTCGTTGGCGGTGAAGGCGCCGTCCTTGAACACCGGGTGCTTGAAGAGGTTGGTGGTGGCCATCGGCACCTTCATGCCGGTGGCGTCCAGCGCCTGGCGGAAGCGCTTGACGATGCCCTCGCGCTCGGCGTCGGAGGAGCCGAAGGGGATCAGGTCGTCGTCGTGGAAGGTGACGCCGTGGGCGCCCAGCTCGGAGAGCTTCCGGACGGTCTCGACCGGGTCGAGGGCCGGCCGGGTGGCGTCGCCGAAGGGGTCGCCGCCCTGCCAGCCCACGGTCCACAGACCGAAGGTGAACTTGTGCTCGGGTGTCGGCTCGTAGCTCATGTCATGCCTCTCGGGTATTTCGTCAGGCCCGTTGACAAATTAGTATGCGCCCAGAAGCCCCAGAGAGGAAGAGGCGACATGGCCGCACCCGAAGGTCCGCTCGTTGTCGGTGTGGACAGCTCGACGCAGTCCACCAAAACACTGGTCGTCGACGCCGCCACCGGCGAGGTGGTCGCGCGCGGCCAGGCCCCCCACACCGTCTCGCCCGACCACGAGAGCGATCCGGAGCAGTGGTGGCAGGCGCTGCGGCAGGCGCTGGAGCAGTGCGGGCCGGCCGTCCACCGGGCCACCGCGGTCTCGGTCGGCGGCCAGCAGCACGGGCTGGTGACGCTGGACGGCCAGGGCCGCCCCGTCCGCCCCGCCCTGCTGTGGAACGACGTGCGCTCCGCCCCGCAGCGCGACCGCCTGGTGGCCGAGCTGGGCGGGCCGAAGGCGTGGGCCGAGCGCTTCGGCAGCGTCCCGGCGGCCTCCTTCACCGTCACCAAGTGGCAGTGGCTGCGCGAGAACGAGCCCGAGGCCGCCGCCGCGGTGAAGGCGGTGCGGCTGCCGCACGACTACCTCACCGAGCGTCTGACCGGCCAGGGCACCACCGACCGGGGCGACGCCTCGGGCACCGGCTGGTGGTCGACCGCCGACCAGGCCTACGACCAGGAGATTCTGGGAAAGGTCGGCCTCTCCCCCGAGCTGCTGCCCCGCGTACTGGGCCACGGCGAGGCGGCCGGCACGGTGCGGCCGCAGGAGGGGCTGCCGCTGCCCCAGGGCACGCTGGTGGCCACCGGCACCGGCGACAACATGGCCGCCGCCCTCGGCCTGGGTCTGCGGCCGGGCAGGCCGGTGCTGAGCCTGGGCACCTCCGGCACCGTCTACGCCGTCTCCACCCGCCGCCCCTGTGACCCCACCGGCACCGTCGCCGGCTTCGCCGACGCCCGCACCGACTGGCTGCCGCTGGCCTGCACCCTCAACTGCACCCTGGCCGTGGACCGCGTCGCGGCCCTGTTCGGCCTGGACCGCGAGGCGGTCGAGCCGGGCGGGGGCGTGACCGTCCTGCCGTTCCTGGACGGGGAGCGCACCCCCAACCTCCCCTACGCCTCCGGCACCCTGACCGGCCTGCGGCACGACACGAGCGCGGGCCAGATCCTCCAGGCCACCTACGACGGCGCGGTCTACGCGCTGCTGGCCGCCCTGGACCTGGTCCTGGACGACGACGCAGAGCCGGACGCCCCGATCCTGCTGATCGGCGGCGGCGCGAAGGGCACCGCGTGGCGCGAGACGGTACGGCGCCTGTCGGGGCGGCCGGTGGTCGTGCCGCGCGCGCAGGAGCTGGTCGCGCTCGGCGCCGCGGCGCAGGCCGCGGCCCTGGTACTGGGCGAGGACGCGGCGGCGGTCGCCCGCCGCTGGTCCACCGCCGAGGGCCCCTCGTACGAGGCGGTGGAGCGCGACGAGGAGGCGCTGACCCGCCTGGCGGCCACCCTGAGCGACGCCGATACGCTGCTGCGGCGGCACTGACCGGCGGCGCCGTCCCACAGCACGTCCGCCAACAGCCCCGCCGCGCCAGTCCCGCCGCACAGGCTCGTCCAGCGGTACCACCGTCCGCGGCACCGTCCGCACAGCCCTTGAGGAGTACGCCACCGATGGCAGCACCCGCGCCCAACACCCAGCAGGAGATGCGGCGGCGGAACCTGGCGCGCGTACTGCACGCGGTGGCCGACGGCGGCCCCCGGTCGCGGGCCGCCGTCGCGGCGAGGATCGGGCTCACCCGCACCGCCGTCTCCACCCTCGTGGACGAACTCCTGGGCGCCGGGCTGCTGGTGGAGCTGGGGCCGGGCCGCTCCGGCGCGGTCGGGCGGCCGGGCACCGCGCTGGCGCTCAGCGACAGCGGCCCCTGCGGGATCGGCGCCGAGATCGGCGTCGACCACCTCGCCGTGTGCGCCGTCGACCTGCGCGGTGAGGTCCGCGCCCGCACCGCGATGGACGCGGCCAACCGCGACAGCGACCCCGGCCCGGTGCTGAAGCAGCTGGCCCGTCTGGTCGGGGAGGTCGCGAACGAGGCCCGCGGGCTGGGGTTGCGCCCGGCCGGGCTGGCCGTGGCCGTGCCCGGCCTGGTCGCCCGCGGCACCACCACCGTCGTCCAGGCCCCCAACCTCGGCTGGACGGACCTCGACCTGGCGGCCCACCTGGGCGGGGGCGCGCTCGGCACCGGCGCCCTCACCGGCGGTGGCGGCGGTGGTGGTGAGGGCACGGCCGTGTGCTCCATGGACAACGAGGCCAACCTCGGCGCCCTGGCCGAGCTGTGGCTGGGCGGCCACACCCCGCCGCCCGGCGACTTCGTGCACGTCTCGGCCGAGATCGGCATCGGTGCCGCGATCGTGGTGGACGGGGAACTGCTGCGCGGCACCCGCGGGTTCGCCGGTGAACTGGGCCATGTGCCGGTGCGGCCGGAGGGGCGACCGTGCGCCTGCGGCGGGATCGGCTGCCTGGAGCAGTACGCGGGTGAGGAGGCCGTCCTGCGGGCCGCCGGACTCGACCCGCGCGCCACCGCCGCGCAGTACCCCGGCCCCGGTGCCCGTATCGACCTGCTCGCCACCCGCGCCGAGGGCGGCGACCGCGCGGTGCTGGGGGCGCTGGCCGAGGCCGGAAGCGCGCTGGGCACAGCACTGACCGGCGCGGTCAACCTGCTCGACCCGCAGACCGTGGTCCTGGGCGGCGCCCTCGCCCGGCTGGCGCCCTGGCTGCTGCCCTCCCTGGAACACGAGCTGGGCCGCCGCCTGGCCGGCCCCCCGCCGGTGTCGGTCTCCCGCCTCGGCGCGGAAGGCCCGCTGCTGGGCGCGGCCCACTCCGTCGTCCGCGCGGTCCTGGACGACCCGCTGGCCCACCGCGCCTGACGGGCCGGGCGCAGGAGGGCGGGCGGAGACGACGGCGCTCCCGTACACGGTGGCCCGCTCCCGCAGGCGTCAACATCGACATCTGTCGTTCATCACTTCAGGGGATTCGGTGTCCGTTTCACCATGACGGCGGTTCCGCCTGCGCAGAGAACCCTCCGTGTATCGAAGGCACAGCAAGTGGGGGGCGGGAGCGGGAGCGGTCACCCTGGTGCTCGCCGCGGCGAGCGGGGCCCACGCCGACGGGACGGCCGTTCCGCGGTCCTCCTCCCCGGTCCTCGCCCCGGGCATCGAGATCCGGACCGACGGCGGGACCGGGATACGGCTGACCGGCGGTGACGCGTCGGTGGCGGTCGTGGAGCACCCCGGCTGCCCGAGCCTGTCCGTGGTGATCACGTCCGGCGGCGAGGACGGCATGAGGCTCGGCGCTTTCCTGGGGCGCCCGTGCCGGGCCGCCCCTCCCCCGGCCCCCGCACCCACGCCC